>NZ_CP114285.2:3919698-4221213 GCF_027111255.2 Flavobacterium flavigenum
TACGTATTTGGGCGAATGAACTGGCGAATATTCCCTTATGGCTTTTTGAGGAAAGTTATCATATAGTAGGTGATTTAGCCGAAACAATTGCATTGATTATTCCGACTACCAAAGAACATTCGGATAAAAGTTTAACTGAATACCTTCAGGAGATTATTGCCTTGAGAAAGAAATCAGATATTGAGAAAAAAGAATATTTACACGAGAACTGGCTGGCTTTAAATTATTACGAACGCTTTGTTTTTACTAAATTAATTACCGGAAGTTTGCGTATCGGCGTAAGCCAGAAATTAATGACCAGAGCCTTGTCAAAAGCAGAAGATGTCGATGAAGATGCTTTGGCGTATAAGTTAATGGGAAATTGGGATCCCAATACCATTACATTTCAGGAATTAATTCTGGATGAAAAAAGCAATGATTATCTGTCAAAACCGTATCCGTTTTATCTGGCGTATCCAATAGAAGGGGAAGTTGATGCTCTTGGAAATCCTGAAGACTGGTCAATTGAACATAAATGGGACGGTATCCGTTCGCAGACTATTATCCGTGAAAATGAAATGTATATCTGGTCAAGAGGCGAGGAGCTGGTTACTGATAAATATCCGGAGTTTAAATCTTTTGTCGGTATTATTCCAAACGGAACTGTAATTGACGCTGAAATTTTAGCTTTTACAGAAGGAGAAATCGGAACCTTTAATGATCTGCAAACCCGAATCGGAAGAAAAACCATTTCCGCCAGTTTACTTGAAAAAGTGCCTGTGATTTTAAAAGCATACGATATTTTAGAATGGGAAGGTCAGGATATTCGAAATTTACCTTATTCAGAAAGAAGATTATTACTGGAACAATTATACGATTCCATAAAAGATAAAACACCTCATTTTCAGTTGTCAGAAAGGGTTTTGCTCCATTCCTGGGAAGAGGTAACAACTGAGAGAATGCGTGCCCGTGAAATGAAAAGTGAGGGACTAATGCTAAAAAGAAACAATTCGCCTTATCTGGTAGGAAGAAAAAAAGGCGACTGGTGGAAATGGAAAATAGAACCCTTGGTAATTGATGCAGTTCTGACTTATGCAATGCGCGGACACGGAAGAAGATCTAATTTATTTACAGATTATACTTTCGCACTTTGGCAGAACAACGACAAGGGCGAAAAAGAACTGGTCACATTTGCAAAAGCCTATTCCGGTTTAACCGATGCTGAGTTCAGAAAAGTGGATGATTTTATAAAGAAAAACACACTGGAACGATTTGGTCCGGTTAGAAGCGTAACGCCACAATTGGTTTTTGAAATTGGCTTTGAAGGGATTGCACTTTCCAAAAGACATAAAAGCGGAGTAGCTACCAGATTTCCACGTATTCTGAGATGGCGGCACGATAAAAAAATTGAAGAAGCTAATTCAATTGAAGATTTAAAAAGTATGATTTCATAAAAAAGGCTCAAAAGGATAAAATAACAAAGTTTCAAAGTAAAACTTTAGAAAACAGTTGAACTTTGTCCCTTTGTCCCTTTGCAACTTTGAACCTGTATAAAAAAATGAACAGAGACGAACTATACGCAATTGCAGAAAACTGGTTTCACGTTCAGGGATGGAAAGCTTTTCCTTTTCAGACCCAAACGTGGACAGCTTTTTTACAGGGAAAAAATGGTTTATTAAACGCTCCAACCGGAAGCGGAAAAACCTATGCCTTGTGGTTTCCAATAGTTCTCGATTATATGAAGAAAAATCCGGATTATAAAACCAAACATAAACCCGGATTAAAAGCCATCTGGATTACGCCTCTACGGGCACTTTCTGTAGAAATCAAACAGGCTGCGGACAGAATTGTTCAGGATTTAGATACACAAATGACAGTTGGGATTCGCTCAGGAGATACAACACAAAGCGAAAGAACAAAGCAAAGTAAAAAAATGCCCGATTTGCTCGTTACCACTCCGGAAAGTTTACAATTGCTTTTAGCCTCCAAAGAATTCGCGAAAACTTTTGCCAATTGTTCAGCGATTGTGGTGGATGAATGGCACGAATTACTAGGTACAAAACGCGGTGTTCAAATGGAGCTGGCTTTATCCCGATTGAAAACGGTTGCTCCTAAAATGCGTATTTGGGGAATTTCAGCCACAATAGGCAATTTGGAATTGGCGCAGCAGGTATTATTGGGTGTAGATTCTGAAGCGTATAATAATTCGGTTTTGATTAAAGCCCACATCAATAAAAAAATAAAAGTGCTTTCGATACTGCCGGAAAAAATGGACAGTTATCCGTGGCGTGGTCACATGGGATTACATTTAATCGATGAGGTGGCAAAAATAGTCCGGAAAAGCAAAACCACTTTAATTTTCACAAACGTTCGTTCCGCCTGCGAAATGTGGTTTCAGGCAATCTTAGAAAAATATCCTGAATTTGCAGGGGATATGGCAATGCATCACGGAAGCATCAGCAGGGAAACCCGTTTATGGGTTGAAAATGCAATCAGAAATGAAGAATTAAAAGTAGTAGTTTGTACCTCGAGTCTGGATTTAGGAGTTGATTTTGCTCCTGTTGAAACCATTATTCAGGTGGGCGGACCAAAAGGTGTTGCGCGTTTTCTACAAAGAGCAGGAAGAAGCGGACATCAGCCTGGGAAAGAAAGTGTAATTTATTTTCTTGCCACTCACGCAATCGAATTGATTGAAGCTTCGGCACTGAAAAAAGCGGTTGCCAAAACGATTGTAGAAGACCGTATTCCGTATCTGAACAGTTGGGATGTTTTGGTGCAATACCTGAATACATTGGCGGTTTCAGACGGTTTTTTTCCGGATATTATTTTTGAGGAAGTCAGACAAACTTTCTGTTATCAAAATATAACCAAAGAAAACTGGAACTGGATTCTCAACTTTATTACCAACGGAAGTCAGAGCCTTCAGGCGTATGATGAGTTCAAAAAAGTAGAAATTGAAGAAGACGGAAAATTTAAAATCAATAGCCGGTTAATTGCCATGCATCACAGAATGCAAATTGGAACCATAGTTGGCGATGCATCGCTTAATGTTAAATTTTTAAGCGGAGGTTATATCGGAAATATTGAAGAATGGTTTGCCTCAAAACTCCAGCCAGGTGATGTTTTTACCTTTGCAGGAAAAAGATTAGAGCTATTTCGTGTAAAAAATATGCAGGTTTTGGTTCGAAAGGCTGATCCCAAAAAAGAATCCCGAACAGTGAGCTGGATGGGAGGGCGTATGGCATTATCTGTTCAGATGAGTGAGTTGCTTCGGGAAGAATTGTATGCTGCAAATAGCGAAAATCTGACTCCCGAATTAAAAGCTTTGCAGCCTATTTTTGCAAGACAGCGAAAAGAAAGTATTGTTCCGGATGCGGATGAATTCCTTATAGAAACTTTTAAAACCAGAGAAGGGTATCATGCCGTCTTTTATCTTTTTGAAGGTCGGTTTGTGCATGAAGCTTTAGCCAGTATTTTGTCTTACCGGATTAGTTTATTGTCTCCAATTACTTTTTCTTTAGCTTATAACGATTACGGGTTTGAATTGCTTTCGGATCAGGAAATTGATATGCAGTCGGTTTTTGATAACAATTTGTTTTCTACTGAATATGTGCATCATGATTTGCAAAAAAGCCTTAATTTGACAGAAATGGCCCGAAGAAAATTCAGGGATATTGCGGTAATTGCTGGTTTGGTTTTTACAGGAATGCCCGGTAAACCAGTTAAAACAAAACATTTGCAGAGTGGGTCACAATTGTTGTTTGAAGTTTTCAGGGATTATGAGCCGGATAATTTATTGCTTCAGCAGGCGTATTCAGAAACGTTTGAACATCAACTGGAAGAAGGGCGTTTGATTCAGGCTCTGGAAAGAGTAAATAAACAAACGATAGTATGGAAACAATGCAAAAAGCCAACACCTTTTAGTTTTCCTATTATTACAGATCGACTGAGAGAAAAGTTATCCAGTGAAACATTAGCGGAAAGAATTAAAAAAATGACAGCAAGTTACATGAAATAATGAACATGAAGATTACAATTAACAATCAAAATTTTGTTTTGCATCCGTGTGGCGCGGCTTTCTGGGAAGAAAAAAAAATACTCTTAATATCGGATTTGCATTTAGGCAAAGTATCACATTTCAGAAAACACGGAATGGCGATTCCGGAGAAAGCGGTGCAGGAGAATTTTAACCGGTTAAACAATATTCTGGAATTATTTGATGCCGAAACTATAATTTTTCTTGGCGATTTATTTCACAGCAAAATGAATAACGAATGGAATTTATTTTCAGACTGGACCAAAACAATTACTCAAAAAATCATTTTAGTGGAAGGCAATCACGACATTATTTCGAAAAAAAATTATACGGATTTAAATATCGAAATTTATTCAGAACTCATAATTGATCATTTTCTTTTGACGCATCATCCAACAGACAGAGAAAATTTATTCAATTTTTGCGGACATATTCATCCCGGAATAAAACTAACAGGTTTAGGAAAACAATTTTTGCGTTTGCCTTGCTTTTTCAGAAAACCGAATCAATTAATTTTTCCTTCTTTTGGAGAATTTACAGGAAATTTTTATTTAGTTCCTGATGAAAATGATAGGGTATACGCCCTTGCAAAGGGAGAAGTAATAGAAATAAAAAACAGGGTTTAATTTAAAGCAAATGGAGCACACATTCTGAATGTAGGAACTATCACTTTAAATATTTTTGTTGTAGTAAAATTAATCATATTAAAATGACCTTTCATTGCACCATAAGGAGATGATAACAAACAACCGGAACTGTAAGTATGATTTTCACCTGGTTTTAAAACTGGTTTTTTTCCTATAACGCCTTCTCCATCAACAACTTCAAGGTCGTTAAGAGAATCGAAAATTTCCCAGTGACGTGAGGTTAACTGTACTGAATCTTTACTATGATTTTCTATGGTAACAACATAGCTAAAGGCAAAATGAATCTTGTAGTTCTTGAAGTAAGTACCTTCAAAACTAGTCAAAACAGATATTTTTATGCCTCTTGTTATTTGAGAAACCATAACTAACGTAGTATATATGTGTGTGTTATATGTGCAAACTTACAAAAAAAAATGATTGGATTGAAATCCTTTTTTAGAATGTTTAGTTAATAATATTCAATGAATTAGCATTACCCTTGCCGATAACTCTTTCGTAGCGGTCCGTACTTTCACGGTAATAAACCAAAATAGTGTATTCGTTTTCAGTCTGGTAAAAATTTCCGTCAACGGCATTCTCAAAATCAATTACACCTTTTTTGTCAGCAACCCTGTACTGAAAATTGGTAAAACCCTGCTTGATCATTACTGCTTTTTCATAAATCCCTTTGTCAGCATTATAATCCATTTTGTATTCTGGAGATAAGCTATAATTATTGAACATACCTGTAATATAAATGTCTTTATTTAATCGAAATGCCGGAGCAGACAATGAAAAGTATACCCAGGCATAATCGGCTTCAATTTCCTGATTAGAACCATTGATGTTTTTGACGACAAAATTTCCGTTTATATCCTGATAAACGGTATAAATTTGATTGGCTCTTGCCGGACTTGTATATAAAAACGAACTGTAAATATCACTGGTTGAACTCACTTTTGCAACATTATTATTGGCCGCTCTTATATCCTTGTTTTCAAAATATAAAAATTCATTTCCGCCCCAGAACTGTGTTTCCGCGTCATATTTATAAACCAATTGATTGCTAATTGTATATTGTGGGCGAATATTTTTTATACTAGTGTTAAAATCTCCGTTTTGCAGTAAAAGTACTTTTACGTTTTGTAAAGGTGTCTGAAAAACAATATCATTTGAGGAAATCGAAAAATCAATATTCTGCTTTTCATTAATATTGGCTAAGTTTCGGCTACGTTTTATCTGAGCAGCTACTGTACAGTGGTTTTCATATAAAATAAATTTTCTGGAGAAAACAACTTCCCTGTCTTCGTTAAGGATTTTCAGCATATAATTTCCTGAAATTTTCAACTGTGTAGCAAATTGATTAGGAAAACTAAGGCGGTAATGTGAATAAATCTGAAGCGTATTAAAAGAGTTGGTATAATCCATAATTCTTTGATTGTCAAAACCAAGAATGTAATCTGTTTTTGGGATTTCAGAAGGTTTCCAGTTGTAATCGCAATGTACAATTTCAAAATAATAATTGGCTTCGTTACCAAATAAATCATCAAACTGAAATTGAAATGTAGAGCCTAATTCGAATATCGGAACCACATTACTGCCGTTCTGTACAAAAGAAACAGTTTTGATATTGTAAGGAGGATCTATTTCTTTTTCCTGAGCTTTCGCTAAAGTAAAAATAAAAAGAAAAACAAAGCTTATATATAAAAATTTCGGCATCTTATATAGATTGTAAGATTGTAAATATAACAATTTTATATAATGAAAAATATGCCCTTGTATTGGATTTAACTATTAGGAGCCTAAAATATAAGCTAGATTGCCTTCAAGTTCATCATTAATGTAGCTTTCTTCTAAAAGAGAATCAGCCAACAGTTTTTTGTTTTCCTGAAGGGTAATAATTTTTTCTTCGACTGTGTTTTTCGAAATAAAACGAATCACATTGACTTTATTTAACTGGCCAATTCGATGTGCCCGCGCAACTCCTTGCTTTTCTGCAAAAGGATTCCACCATGGATCTAAAAATAAAACATAAGAAGCTTTAGTAATATTCAATCCGACACCTCCGGCTTTTAGCGAAATAAAGAACAATAATCGATTTTCATTTTCCTGGAACAATTTAACTTGCTGTTCTCTTCTGTTTGCTGGGGTTTCTCCTGTAATTTCACAAAACTCTATTTTATTTTGTTTGCACCAGTCGGTATAGAAATTCAGGTTCGTAACAAACGAACTGAAAATAATGGCTTTTTGTTTTGCTTTGACTAAATTTTCAAGATAATTCGTCACAGCAATAAATTTTCCGGAGTCAATTTCTGAATCGGCATCAACCATTTTAGGATGGTTGCTCAATTGTCGCAATTTCATCAAAGTGTTAATGATGCTGATCTTATCCGGACTTGAACCGTCGGTTTTAAGCAGGAAATTACGCGCTTTAGATTTTTCTTTTTCGTATAATTTTTCCTGTTCCGGATCCATATCGCAGTAATAAATCTGCTCGGTTAATTCTGGCAGATCTTTTAAAACCTGTTCTTTCGTTCGTCGCAAAATATAAGGCTGGATGAGGTTTTTTAATTCGGTTAAAACTTCTTCATTCTGTTTTTTCTCAATCGGAATTTTAAAATTTTCTGCGAAAAAATTATAAGTTCCCAGAATATCCGGATTTATGAACTGCATCTGCGACCATAAATCGTCAAGCGAGTTTTCGATCGGTGTACCGCTCAGCGCTATTTTATGACTTGTACTGATTTTATTGATGGCTTTAAAAATCTTGGAATTTTTGTTTTTGATGTATTGACTTTCATCCAAAATCAGATAACGAAAATCGTATTTTTCTAAAATGGAAATATCACGATGAACGATGCTGTAACTTGTAAAAATTAAATCGGTAGCATCTAATCTGCTTACTAAAAATTTTCGGTCATTCCCCACATATTGCATTTTAGAAAAGTGTGGTGTAAACTTTCCGGCCTCATTAAACCAGTTAAAAACTAATGAAGAAGGAAGAACAATCAAAGCTTTAAGCGGTTCTCTTTCGACAGTTGTTTCATTTGCGAACAAATCAAAATTGGTAGTTTTGGTTGTAAAGCCTAATTGTTCCTGAACGGAAACCAAAACGGCTAAAGTCTGAAGCGTTTTCCCAAGTCCCATATCATCGGCGAGACAAGCTCCAAGATTAGAATTGAAATGACCTAAAAGCCATTTTACTCCATCAATTTGATAGGGTCTCAAAGTTGCTTTTAGCAAATCTGAAGATGTAAATTCAGCCTTATGAATCTGGTCCAAATCATTGTCGATTTCTGAAATTCCGTCTAAAGCTGTAAAATTACTTTTGCGTAAAAGCAGTTCTCCATTTTCTGTTTTGGCCAGTTTTGCCAAAGAGCCATATTTACTGAACCATTCTAACGGAATTAAAAAATAGTTTCCATCAGGCAGCATAAAAAGCCTTTCCTTGCTTTTTATATTCGGAATTATTTCGTTGAAATTGATTTTATAATTGCCAATCGTAATTATAATTTTGATATCAAACCAATCGGCTTTTGTTTCTTTTGCAATCGAAACCGTGTTGCTTTCTGTAATAATTTCTTTGCTTTCGAGTTTTAGGTTTTGAATCGTAAAACCTAAACTTTCAAGTTTTTCTTTGTTGTCAATAATCAATTGAATATTGATATAAGGGTCATTCGATTCTGTTTCAAGTCCAAACAGTTCGTTTTTGACTTTAACTAAACCAATTTCAAGTAATTTTTTCGTGTATAAAATTTCTACGGCACTCCTTTTAAATTGAATTATTTTAGGTTCATTAGCAATACTGAAATCCACAAAAGAATGTGTTTTTTTGCTTTTGCCGGCATCAAAAACATAGCCGTTGTAATCGAAATAAAGATTGAGGTAATAACAGTTTTTAAAGAAATCATAAACAGGCTGAATTGTACTGGAAATGATCTGATCGCGAACCTCCATTTCAAAACCTGTTGCTTCAATATCGATTTTTTTGGCTATTTCGGGTATAAATCCTTTAAAATAATCATCCACTAATTTGGATGGAATTTCGATTGATTTTTTCTTTAAAAATGGGGTAATTTTTTTAGCATTCAGTTCTTTTAATTGTCCTAATTTTTTATCAATAACCAACCATGCCGGCTCATCCAAAAGAATGGTAACACTAGTATTCATCGGTAAAAAAGTAGTTTTGTTTTCTTTTAAAGAAAGGGTATAAGTAATACCTTCGGAATGTTTGTTAAATTGAATATGAGGTTCAAAATCAAGAGGTTCGATAGCAATTCTTGATCGATAAAAGTCTTTTTCAGGTCCCAGATTCAAAGATAGTGGGAATTGTTCTTTCACAATTAAATCGTAAAAAGAACTTAAATTGAAATTTAAATACTGACGGATTGCAAACTCAATTTTAGAATCTTTTTGCAGATCAGCAATTGTTTTTGCCGATTTGATTTTGGCTCCAAACTTCCTGAAAATAAATTCTGGTTTTAAGGATTCACAGGCTGTCAGGATTTTTTTGGTATTGGAATCTAAATTGTCAAAATCAATTCCGAAACTTTCAATGATTTCTTTAGTTGCCTTTTTGTCAAGGTATTTTATTTCACTCGAATTCTCAACAATATAAGCTGTTGGGATATACGTATTCAGATTTTTTTCAAAACTGATGTCAAAACAAAACTGAAATAATTTAGTAGGTTCCAAGTTTTAGGGATTTGGTTTAGGCTTGTAATTTGGGAGTTAGCATAAAAAAAGCGTTTTCAAATTATTTCTATTTTGAAAACGCTTTTTAAAAGAACTTATAACTTATAGGGTAAAAAATTAATTTTCCTGTTTAAAGCAAAGCGGAATAATTTCGCCTTTTGCCAGACAGTATTTTTCGACCAATTCGGGTGCAATTTTATTAGTGTAATCTTCTTCGATAACAATAAAACCGATGCTTCTCAATTTATCAAAATAATCGCGACCATATACACGAACGTGATCGTATTGTCCGAAGATTTTTGCACGTTCCTTTTGATCTGTAATAGAATCATCTGCAAAAGTAACTTCGCGGGATAAATCCTGTGGAATTTGCAAAACTGCCATTCCGCCTGGTTTTAAAACCCGGAATAATTCCTGCATTGCTTTGGTATCGTCCGGAATATGTTCTAAAACATGATTACACAAAATAACATCATATTCATTGTCCTTAAAAGGCAAATTACAAATGTCTGCTTTTACATCTGCCAAAGGAGAAAGTAAGTCGGTTGTAGTGTAATCAAGGTTTTTCTGCTTGCGGAATCTTTTGTAAAAAGCCTGTTCCGGAGCAAAATGCAATACTTTTTTAGGAGCTGTAAAAAAATCGGTCTGATCGTTTAAATACAGCCAAAGTAAACGGTGTCTCTCTAGCGAAAGTGTGCTTGGCGAAAGCACATTATTACGCTGTTTTCCGTATCCGTAAGGCAAAAATGACTTAAAGCTTTTTCCGTCAATAGGATCGGTAAATTTGCTTCCTCTTAATGATAAAGCTAAAATAGGGCGTGCCACATAACTCAAACGAATTAATAGGGGGCGGGGTATTGTATTAAGTACTAATTTAAAAAGTTTTTTCATGAGTGTTGTTTCGCAGAGTTACACAAAGGAGGCGCGGAGGTTCACAGAGTGTTTATAAATCTTTTGATATTATTTTTTAAAATTTTTGAATCAAAGTTAATAAGTAATCCTAACAGATAATTTCCTAGTTTTAAATAAGTCAATATTTGTGCAAAATGAAGATCTGTAAATGCTTCGACAGTTTTTAATTCAATGACAATCATGTTTTCGATTAATAAATCAATTCGATATCCATGATCAAGTTTTATGTCTTTATAAATAATTGCTAAAACTTTTTGTCTTTCAATAGCCAAGCCAGCATTTACTATTTCGTAATACAAACATTCCTGAAAGCTGATTCTAATAATCCAAGGCCTAATTGTTTGTGAACTTCAATTGCAAGACCAATAATCTTATATGTAATTGCATCTAATCTATTACGAGATTCGTTGTTTTCTTCAAACATTTAGGGTTTGTAAATAAATAATTTTGTGAATCTTGGTGTTTATCTTTGCGAATCTCTGTGAAATAACTCTTATAAAACCAATGGCACTCTTCTAAATTCATCTTCTTCAGTACTTTCAATTCCTAAAGCTTTGTAGATATAATAGAAAGTCGATAAAATTTCTGGTTTTCCGTCGATTAAAGCAACGTCGTGTTCGAAATGTGCGCTTGGTTTTCCGTCAGCAGTCAGGATTGTCCAGCCGTCTTTTAGTTGTTTGATGTTTTTTGTTCCCATGTTGATCATTGGTTCAATGGCAACCACCATTCCTTCAACAAAAAGTTTTCCACGGCCTTTTTTACCATAGTTTGGCATTTCAGGAGCTTCGTGCATTTTCTGGCCTAATCCGTGTCCAACTAATTCACGTACTACTCCGTATCCGTGAGACTCCGTATATTTTTGAATAGCATTTCCAACATCTTCTATGCGGTTTCCGGCTTTAAATTCCCTGATTCCTACGTACAGAGATTCTTTGGTTACCTGCAACAGTTTTTTGGTTTCCGGAGCAACCTCTCCAATTTCAAAACTATAGGCATGGTCTCCATGATATCCGTTTTTGAAAGCGCCGCAATCCACAGAGATAACATCACCATTCTGCAAAGGCGTATTATTCGGGATTCCATGTACTACCTGAGCATTCGGACTCATACAAAGTGAATTCGGGAAATCGTACAAGCCAAGAAAACTTGGAACTGCGCCATGATCACGAATGAATTCCTCGGCTAATTTGTCAAGATATAATGTAGTAACTCCTTCTTTGATTTCAGAAGCAATCATTCCTAATGTTTTCGATACGATCAAGGCACTTTCGCGCATTAATTCTATTTCCTCACGGGTTTTTTGGATAATCATATTTTTCAGATTTTCAGTTCGCAAAAGTACAATTTTAATCTTATTTTTTTAAGGTTGATTTTGAAATTAATTAGTGTTAAAATTTCCAATAAATTATTTGAAAATCAATCCAGCTATTGAATTCTAACATTTTTTTAAAAGAACATTTCAGAAAAAAGGCATAAATTAGTAATAAAACCTTGTTCATCATGAAAACCATTGTAGATCAGGATATTGATAAAGTACGAGCTCTTCGAAAAATGAAGCGAAACGCTTTGGCACTTTTGGGTGTAGCTGTTCTGTTATTTATAATTGCCATTTATTTTAAAATTCCGATGCTGCAGGCTTTCAGTGAAGCGGCGATGGTAGGTGGCATTGCCGACTGGTTTGCAGTTGTGGCTTTATTTCGTCATCCCATGGGAATTCCCATTTGGCATACAGCAATTATCCCGACCAAAAAAAATGAGATTGGTGAGAATCTCGGCAATTTTGTTTCTGAAGAATTTCTGAACCGTGAAAAGCTGGAAATGAAGTTAGACGAATTTAATTTTGCCACTAAAGCTTCTGACTGGCTTTCGCAGGAAGAAAATGCCAATAAAGTTGCAGATGCTATAGCGTTAAATCTTATTCCGGGTGTTTTAAAAACAATAAAAGATGAAGATATAAAGCGATTTATTCAGGTTCAGTTTAAAGAAAAACTCGAAGCAATCAATTTCGGAGATTGGGTGGCATTGGCATTGGAACCGCTGCAAAAGGGGAATGTAAAAGACCAATTATTGACCAATCTTCTTGAAGTGATGAGTGGTGAACTAAGTGATAATAAAGATTTGATTAGAAAGAAAGTAAAACAATCTACACCTTTTTTAAGTTTTGGCCTTGCTGATAAAAGCATTTCGGAAGGTATCTTTAATGGGTTGCAGGAGTTTCTTGATGAAGCCAAAAATCCCGACAGTGCTGTAAGAATAAAAATTGATGAATATATTTCTGATTTCCTTCATAAAGTAAAAAACTCAGAAGAAACCCGAATTAAAATCAACAATCTGATTGTTGATTTTGCCGGGAAGAAAGAAGTTCAGGATTACATCAATGGAATCTGGGATGAAATAAAATTATCCATTACAAATGATCTGGAGAAAGGAGAGAAGTCTTCAATCAGAGAAAATATTACGGGTCTGATTCAGAAGTTTGGAAACGGACTCAAAGAAGATGCGATAATGGTAGACAAAATCAATAATTTTATTAAAAACGATTTGCTTTCTGTTCTTCTGAATAATAAAAAGGTGATAGGAGATTTAATTTCTTCAACTGTAAAAAGCTGGGATGGTAAAGAGGTTTCAGAAAAATTAGAGCTCGAAATCGGAAAAGACCTTCAGTACATCCGTATCAACGGAACTTTAGTAGGCGGATTTATCGGTCTTATAATTTATGGCGTAGAATGGATTTACCATTATTTTGTAATGTAAATAAAAGCGAAGAGAGACAAATTTTAGAACTTGTCTCTCTTCTATTAAATAAAATAAGTGGTTTTCTATAGTAATGAATGACAAGTCATTGCTTCAGGCTGTGGAACGCCCATTAATTCTAAAATAGTAGGCGCAATATCCCCTAAAACACCATTTTGAATATTTTTTAATTCTTTGTCAACCAGAATAATCGGCACTGGGTTTGTTGTGTGTGCTGTATTTGGGCTTCCATCAGGATTAATCATTGTTTCGCAGTTACCGTGATCAGCAATTACAATGGTTGTATAATTGTTTGCAAGAGCAGCTTCAATTACTTGTTTTGCGCAGGCATCAACAGCCTCACAAGCTTTAATAGCGGCTTCCATGATTCCGGTGTGTCCAACCATATCGCCGTTCGCAAAGTTTAAACAAACAAAATCTACTTCGCCTTTGTTTAATTCAGGAACAAGGGCATCAGTTAATTCATAAGCACTCATTTCTGGCTGTAAATCGTAAGTGGCAACTTTTGGGGAGTTTCTTAAAATACGTGATTCTCCTTCAAATGGCACTTCTCTTCCTCCTGAAAAGAAAAAGGTTACGTGTGGATATTTCTCCGTTTCGGCGATACGAATTTGTTTTTTGCCGGCTTTTTCTAAAACTTCACCAAGCGTTTCAGTAATGTTATCTTTATTGTAAACAACTTTTACGTTTAAATATGTTTCATCGTAGTTGGTAAGCGTTACAAAATATAAGTTTAATTTGTGCATGTTTTGCTCGTGGAAGTCCTGCTGAGAAAGTGCTTCAGTAAGTTCACGGCCTCTGTCGGTTCTGAAATTGAAGAATATTACGACATCACCTTCCACAATTGTAGCTAATGGTTTTTCGTTTTCATCAACCATTACGATTGGTTCAATAAATTCATCAGTAATATCTTTTGAATAGCTTTCAAGAATACTTGCAACAGCATTTCTTGACGGAGTTCCTACTGCATTTACAACCAGATCATAAGCCAGTTTTACACGCTCCCAGCGTTTGTCACGATCCATTGCATAATAACGACCCACAATTGAGGCGATTTTTACAGGAGTATCTTTAATATGGTTTTCTAAATCCTGAATGTATTTAGCTCCTGATTTTGGATCAACATCACGTCCGTCTGTAAAGGCGTGAACAAATACATTTTCTAAACCATATTCCTGAGAAGCATCAATAAGTCCGCGTAAATGTGAGGTATGAGAGTGAACACCTCCATCAGATACTAATCCTAAAAAGTGTACTTTTTTATTGTTTTCTTTAGCATAAGTAAAAGCATCGACCAAAACTTGTTCTTTTGCAAGTGTCTGATGTGCTACTGCTAAATTTATTTTAGCCAGATCCTGGTAAACAATTCTTCCGGCACCTAGATTCATGTGGCCTACTTCGCTATTTCCCATTTGGCCTTCCGGTAAACCTACGTTTAATCCGTCGGTACGAAGCTGAGCGCTAGGGTAATGTTGATAAAGGCTGTTTATGAAAGGAACATTTGCATTGTCTATTGCAGATACTTTAGGGTCAGGAGATTTTCCCCAACCATCTAAAATCATAAGTATTACTTTTTTGTTCATTGGTTTTTAGTTTTTGGCAAAGATAAACCATTTATAAAACACGCAAGTAGTGATTGCTACAATTATGCTTTATAAAATGAACATGATAAAAAAATAATAATTTAATTGAAGAAGCCTTTGTTTTTTAAAATTAATGCATAACCCAATTTGGTTTTAAACTATATAATGTACAATTAAATTATGTCAAAGTTGTTTTTAAAGCTCTTCATTGATTTAAAATGCGTTTGAAAACCTTTTTCTGTAGATTGTTACTTGACACAATTGAAAGATATTTTAAAAGCAAGGTAAATTCCTGCAAAAAACAATCAAATGTTTAAGTTTCCTTAACTTCTATTGCGATTAATTGTTAAATTTTGAATAAATATCACCTAATTTAGTGATATAGTGTTACATAATTATAAATAAGTTTTACATTTGCCCTACCTCAAGTTATGTATAACCTAAACGAAATCAATGATTTATAAGATTTATCCCGCAATTCTGTTTTTGTTTTTGTCATTTGGTACAGATTCTAAAAATACTGCTGAGACTAAAACTGTAACAGCAATGAGTATCGCAAAAGTTGAAAAACGTTCTGTAATTGATACTAAAATTGAGAATATTTATAACACATTAAATACAAATAGTTTTGTTCTTCCTGAACTAAAAACATTTACTGAAGCCTTAAAAGGGTTTTACTTATTGAAAGAAAAAGGAGTTATCCAAAAAGATATCTTGACTTTAATTGATTTTAGTTTGTCATCAAATCTAAAACGCCTTTGGGTAATCGATTTGTCCTCTAATACAATTTTGTTCCAGTCTCTTGTGGCTCACGGAATGAATACCGGAGAAGAGTTTGCTTCTGCATTTTCAAATGTAAATTCTTCATTTAAAAGCAGTCTCGGCTTTTATGCTACGGGTGAAATTTATCAGGGTAAACATGGTGCTTCATTGCGATTAGATGGTTTAGAAAGAGGTATAAATGATCAGGCCCGTAAAAGAGGTGTTGTAATGCATGGTGCCGATTATGTTTCTGAATCTTTTATCAGAGCCCATAAAAGACTAGGCAGAAGCCAGGGTTGCCCTGCTGTTCCTGTTGAATTGACAGACGATATTATTCAGACCATAAAAGGGAAGTCATGCCTGTATATCTATCACCCGTCAAGAAGTTTTATGATGGAACAAGAGCTAATTTCTTAATTTGGAATATAAGTCTTCATCAAGATCATAGACATCGTATCTAAAAATTAACTGGTCTTTTTCGGTCCAGGCAGTCCAGTACCATTGGTATAATTTGTATTTCTTGGTAATTCTAATGCTAGTTGTCTTTTTACGTGCAATAATAGTGTCTATTTTTTCTTTAGACCAGTTTTTAGAATCATCTAAAATATGCTGTGCTAATTCTAAAGGGTTTTCAACACGCACACAGCCAGAACTTAAGGAACGGTTGCTTCTTTCAAAGTAATTTCTGTGATTGGTGTCGTGCAAATACACGCTATAATTATTAGGAAACATAATTTTTATTAACCCAAGGGAGTTGTAATAACCCGGTTTTTGGATATATCGATAGCTTCTGGGTTTGTTGATGTTCCAGTTTGCAGGGTCGACTTCGTGTCCGGCTCTGTCATAAATCGTGATATTCTTGTTTTTTAAATAATTTCGATTGCGCTTCATTGCAGGAACCACATCTTCTTTTAAAATGGTGGGAGGGACTGTCCAGGTTGGGTTAAAAACAATACTTTTAAGAGTAGAAGTTAAAACCGGAGTTTTTCTTTTGCTAGTTCCGACAACTACATTTCTCACCGCTGTAGTATCATTATTTTCTACAACATGCAATTTAAAATCAGGAATGTTTACTATAAAGTAATTTTCTGCTAATTCGTTTGGGTACCATCTCCAACGCTCCAGATTCGCAATAATTTGATGCTTTCTTTTTTCTTTAGAAAAATTTAGGTGATGGATAGTACTCGCTCCAATGACACCATCGGCAACTAAACCATGTCTGGCTTGGAATTTTTTTACCGCTTCAAATGTTTTGTTGTCATAGATTCTTGTCAAACTGTCGTTTTCTGACATGTCATTCCAGTAAAGAAGTCTCTTTTTAATGTTTATTAAAGCAATATTAGTATCATTTGGTTTTATTTTTTCTGCTGATTCAATCAATTTTACATTATCAGAAGGAAAAGCATTGACAAGTTTCAAGGCTTTTAGTAATTGTTTATAAGTTTCAGTTTTCGGCTGAATGTTTTCAACTAAACTATCTAAAGTATTACGGTTGAAACTTTTTACTAAAACAGCATTGATGTCTAAATCCTTGTCTTCAAGTGCCCAGTCACGATATAAATACTTAGGATTTAATTTTCCTTCATATAAATGGGTCACATATTTTTCAAAATTATGTGTAAGCAACAGATCATATTCAGCGAGCTGTTTATTATTTAATTTGTCAATTTGTTTTTCATACACATCCATCTTTTTTACCCGATAATCATTTGGATTCAGGCCTAATTCATCTGATTTTTTCAGTTGTGACAAGATGTAGGTTCTTTTTTTAAGATTTCCCCAAATCGTTTTGTTAGCAGATGAAAGATAAAATTGTTTTAATGTTTCGCTTTTATACGAATTTATAAGTGCAGTATCAATGTCAACTGTCCTTGCATCTGTAATTACAATGGCAGGCAAGGCTTTTTTTATTTTAGGGGTATTTTTTTGTTCTTTTTTACAGCTTACAACAACAAACAATAATAATAGAAAGTAAAATTTATTCATTTTATATTTTTTTGTACATTAAATAATGTTCTCCAACACCTGGGATCTCAAAAGAATTTCCCTTGACTTCGTATCCCATTTTTTTATAGAAACCAACAGCAGCCACTCTGGCATTAAACCATATTAAATGGAATCCGTTTGAAATACAGTATGCTTCACAATGTTTAACAAGAGCTTCTCCATGACCTTTTTTCTGATGTGCTTCTGCAATAGCCATGCCGCGAATCTGTGCTTGTAAATTTTCTGCAAATATAGGATTGGTTTTAAGGAATAACGAAATTATTCCTGTTAAATCTGAATTATCAAATAATCCGAAGTGATGTGTTGTTTGTAAATCATCGCCGTCAAAAATGCAGGTTTCGATGGGTTTTCCTTTTCTGAGGACAGGATGTCGTAAAATAAAAGTTTCCTGAGAGGATATTTCTTTAATTAATGTCATGTTTGGAATAAAAAAACAAAGCTATAACATTTTAATTTTAAATAGATTACTAAAAATAGTGATTTTTAATTTATTTTTTTTCAAAAAAAGCTTGTTTTAAAGCTTACTTATTTTTTATATTTGCACCACAGTAATGCGAAAGTAGCTCAGTTGGTAGAGCTCCAGCCTTCCAAGCTGGTTGTCGCGAGTTCGAGCCTCGTCTTTCGCTCTAATCGAAACTTAGGTTTAGATTTTAAATTTAAATAATTTAGTTTTTTATTTTTTTAAATAATTTAATTATTTATATTTGCACCCTGTTAATGCGAAAGTAGCTCAGTTGGTAGAGCTCCAGCCTTCCAAGCTGGTTGTCGCGAGTTCGAGCCTCGTCTTTCGCTCTTCAAAATCCTCAAACAATTTGTTTGAGGATTTTTTGTTTTATATCCTATTTTAAACCACTCAGGTCACTTTCAGGTCCTAATTCTGCCGGAAGCTGATTTTGCCTAAATAATCTGGCTGATAAATTTCCTTTCAGAGTAATTTTTTCTCCTTTTACTTTAAGCCAGCTTCCTTCTCTCAGTCCTAAAACCGGAATTGTATTAAATGCATGATATTCTTGGATGCGTTCTTCCCTCGTTTCTCCCATATGGGTAGAATTATCTTCAGGGTCTAAATAATGCGGATTCAGGTTAAAAGAAATCAAACCTAAAGTTTGAAAACTTGGAGGGTAAACGATAGGCATATCATTGGTTGTCTGCATCGAAAGTCCGCAAATATTACTTCCGGCACTCGTTCCCAGATATGGTGTTCCGTTTTTCACTGTTTCAGAAAGAAGCTGCATGATATTGTTTTTGTATAATTGCGTAACCAATAAAAAGGTGTTTCCTCCGCCAGTAAATATTCCTTCGGCATTTTTTATAGCTGTTTCGGGATTTTCAAATTCATGAATCCCTTTTACTGAAATAGTAATGGTTTGAAATACTGCAGCCACTTTTTGTGTGTATTCTTCATGAGAAATTCCTCCTGGGCGAGCATAAGGTATGAATAAAATAGTTTTACAGTTTGCAAAATGCGATTGCAGGGTAGGTAATAAATATTCTAAATAACTGCTTCCGTGTAAAGTAGAAGTGCTGGCAATAATAACATTTTTCATAAAATTCTAAATGATTTTAGGTTTAAAGATATTAAAAATGAAAGTTGCCACTGTTAAAAAGCTGATTTTAATTAACATATTTTTATAAAGCCGTTAATAGTAATTTGGAACATATTAGGATATTTTTACATTTTTAAGAATAATTCTAAATTTTTTATTTTGATTGGCAAGATTATTTGTTTTTTAGTATTGTTTTTGTTTCAGAATGGCTGGTCTCAGCATGGCGAGCGTACTATTTTAAAAGGAAGAATTATTTCATATACAAATGATCTGGAAGGTGTCTATGTTATTAATACGCAGACTGAGGCAATGGTAAATACTACTCCTGATGGATATTTTTCTATAATGGCTAAAAGTGGTGATACGCTTGTTTTTTCATCGATTCAGTTTAAAGAAAACAGAGTTTTATTAACACCGGAGAATTTTTCAGATCTTGATTTTACAGTGAAATTAAATCTTCTGATGCATCAGTTGCAGGAAGTGATCATTAAGCGATACGATAACATCAATGCCGTGGCTCTGGGAATTGTTCCTTCCGGGCAAAAAAGTTATACAGAAGCTGAAAGGAAATTGCATACAGCCACAGCTTTAAATCCTACTGCAAATACCGAAAATATGATGGCCGGAGGCTCTATTTCTGCGGATCCGATCTTCAATTTTTTTTCAGGACGTACTGCAATGTTGAAAAAAGAAGTGGCTGTTGAGAAAAAAGAATTTTTCATGAAACTTTTAGAAAAAATGTTCACGGTGGATCATTTTGTAGACAGGTTAAAAATTCCTCTTGAATATGTAAAAGGTTTTGAATATTATGCTGTTGAAAATGAAAATTTTACAAAAATTTTGGATTCGAAAAATAGAACTTCGACTGAGTTTTTACTGGGAGAATTAGCAGTTAAATATAAAGAAATAATTGCCGGTGAAGCTAAATAATATACTATATATCATTGTAATTTTTATTGTTCAGATTTCTTTTGGGCAAACTTCTGGTGCTAAAGAAATCCAGGGTCAGATTCTTAAGCAGTCTACTCCTGTTGATGGTGTAAACATTATTAATAATAATACACAGGTTACGGCGGTTTCAGATGTAAACGGATTGTTTTCTATTGTGGCAAAAGAAGGAGATGTTTTAGTTTTTTCTTCAGTAAATTTAGAACCGTTAAAACGTCGGATTGGTGCTGAAGATTTACAAGAAAAGCTACTTCGGATAAAAATGGCAGCAAAAGAAATTGAGTTAAAAGAAGTGATTGTAAATGAGAATGCTAATATTACAGCAGAAAACCTCGGAATTATTCCGCATGGGCAAAAAAAATATACTCCGGCTGAAAGAAAAATTTATACCGCAACATCAACCTCAGTGGATAAAATACTAAATTCTATTTCAGGAAGAACTGCCATGCTGAAAAAAGAGGCTAAAATTGAGAAGAAAGAGGTTCTTTTTAGAAAATTAGAATATCTCTTTGAGGAAAATTATTATACAGATCGACTTAAAATTCCGTTAGAACATATTAAAGGATTTCAGCTTTATTGCGTGGAAAGTCCTGAATTTGCTGTATCTTTGAATACTAAGAACAAAACAATGAGTATGTTTTTAATAACAGGTCTTGCTCAGGAATATCTAAAAATCATAGAAAATGAAAAATAAATTAGGAATATTTGTAGTCTGTTTATTTTGTCAATTTATAACAGGTCAGACGAATTCAAGAAAACCTTTACATGGTCAGGTAATTAACAGTTCTATCCCCATCGAAACAGGTAATGTGATGAATATAAATGCGAATAAAAGAACATTTATAGGGCCACAAGGATTGTTTGATATTATGGCAAGACCTAAAGATACCTTGTTGTTCACAGGCATGTCTTTTCAGTCTAAAAAAATAGTGCTTACAGAAAAAGACTGTGCAGAAGTACTTTTTTCAGTGCCTTTGGATTTAGTAAATGTTGAATTAAAAGAAGTTTTGGTTCATAAAGAATTAAAAGTAAAATCCCTGCAGGGCGGTTCTCAGGGCATTGTCGATACGCAGTTTGAAGATGATAGCCAGTCAACCCCTGAAAATAAAGCAATGTATTCTGATCAGACAATTAAATACGGAACTGACTTTGTGAGAATTTTTAAAGATTTGAAAAAGCTGCTTAGTAAAGATAAAGAGGTTCAAGAGGAAGTTATAACTGATATAGCTTTTGTTGCATATGCGAAAGATAATTTTACTAAGGATTTTTATACCAAAACATTAGGTTTGAAAGAAGATGAGATTGATTTGTTTTTAATGTACTGCTCTAATGACTCTGAATCTAAAAGGCATTTAAAAGAAGATCAAAAATTTGAATTAATGGATTTTATGATCAATAAAAACAAAGACTTCAAAAAAGCTGAGGTAAATAAGAAATGAAAAAGAATGCCATTTATTTCTTAATCGGAATACTATTTTTATCGCTGTCTTCTTTTGTATTTCATAAATTCTACATGGGCATTTTTCAGGTGAATTATGTAGCTGAAAAAAAAATGGTCCAGATTACGTCAAGGATATTTGTGGATGACCTGAATAACGGAATCGAAAAAAAGTACCATAAAAAAACATTTATTGGAACTGAAAAAGAAACCCAGGCAGATCTTGATTTGCTAAAAAGATACCTCTCAGAAAATTTCAGTATTAAAATAAACGGTCAGCCAAAAACCATTGTTTTTTTGTCTAAAGAGCTGGAAGCAGATGATGTCTTAGTTTGCTATTCGAAAATTACGGGAGTTGAAAAACTCAAGACATTAGAAATTACAAACACTATTTTAACAGACTGGAATGCTGAACAGCAAAATATTACACATATTTCAGCATTTGCGACCAAAAGAAGTGTTCTTTTTACAGAATCTTCAAGGAAAGAAGTGTTAAAGTATTAATGAACTTAGTAAGATTGTTGTTTTAATTGCTATTTTCACGGCTTCAAAAAATTCCAAAAATATTTATGAAATGAGCATCATTCAGAAGTGGGTTTCAATTGCCAATCATGATATGCGAATTACATATGGACCAATAAAAATAATAAATTCTGCACATGAAAAGACTTTCATTACTATTGCTTTTTCCTGCTATGCTATTTGCTCAGGAAAAAAATACGACTGTTGCTCCAAAACAACAGGGAAAGTATGATACGAACAAATTTAGCCAAATGTATGATTTGATGGCTACACCCAATATGTTCCGCACGGCATCTGGTGCCCCAGGTCCTGCTTATTATCAACAACAGGCAGATTACAAGATTGATATCGAATTAGACGATAAAAATTCAAAATTAAGCGGATCTGAAACGATTACGTATTCTAATAATTCACCAGACAGTCTGGAATATTTATGGATCCAGCTGGATCAGAATCAGGCTAAAGCGAATACGCAGTCAACTTTGGCAGAAGGAGAAAAAATTAATCAGGTATTTCCATTAGGAAGTTTTTCTGATAAGTATCTGAAGAAAAACCTGGAACGCGGTTTTAATATTGAATATGTGAAGGATTCGAAAGGAAATCCTATGTCCTATACAATCAACGAAACCATGATGCGAATCGACCTGGATAAACCTTTAAAACCAGGGGAAAAGATTTCGTTTGCTATAAAATGGTGGTACAACATTAATAATTATCAAAAAGAAGGAGGACGTTCTGGTTACGAATTCTTTGAGAAAGACGGCAATAAATTATATGTGATCGCTCAATTCTATCCAAGAATGGCAGTTTACAATGATGTTGAAGGATGGCAGAATATGCAGTTTTGGGGAAGCGGAGAATTCGCATTGCCATTTGGAAATTTTGATGTGAATATTACAGTTCCTGCAGATCACGTAATTAATGCTACCGGAGAACTGACAAACAGGTCAGAAGTATTTACGGCAGAACAGGTAAAACGTTATGAACAGGCTCAAAAGTCATTTGATAAACCGGTTGTAATTGTTACTCAGGCTGAAGCCGAAGCAGCTGAAAAAGGATTTTCTGAAAAGAAAAAAACATGGAAATTCAGTGCGAAAAACGTAAGGGATTTTGGAATTGCTTCTTCAAGAAAATTCATTTACGATGCAATGGCGGTAAAAATTGGAAACAGAACAGTAATGGCTGAATCAGTTTATCCAAAAGAGGCAAATCCGCTTTGGGGAGAAACTTCCACAATGACTGTGGCACATACTTTAAAAAGTTATTCTTCGCATACGTTTGATTACCCGTACCCAAAAGCAGTTTCGGTTTCAGCTGAAGATCAGGGTATGGAATATCCAATGATTTGCTGGAATTTTGGTCGTCCTGACGAAAATGGTAAAACAAGCAGGGAAGTTAAAAACGGAATGATTGGTGTAATAATTCACGAAGTAGGACACACTTTCTTCCCAATGATTGTAAACTCAGATGAGCGTCAATGGACCTGGATGGATGAAGGCTTAAATTCGTTTCTGGAATATTTAGCAGAACAAGAACTGGATTCAAAATTCCCTTCAAGACGTGGACCGGCCAGAAATATTGTTCCGTACATGAGTGGGGACCAGAAATTTTTGGAGCCAATCATGTCAAACTCTGAAACCATTCATCAATTCGGAAATAACGCTTACGGAAAACCGGCTACAGGACTTAATATCCTGAGAGAAGTTGTGATGGGGAGAGAATTGTTTGATTATGGTTTTAAAACCTATGCCAACAGATGGAAGTTCAAACATCCAACGCCTGAAGATTTCTTCAGAACAATGGAAGATGCATCTGCAGTAGATTTAGACTGGTTTTGGAGAGGATGGTTTTATTCAACAGATTTTGTAGATATTGGGATTAAAGATGTAAAACAATATTATGTTTCTGATACCCCAACTGCAGATATAAAAGAGGTCAAAGTTAGAAAAGGACGCTTCGGTTATGAAAAAGGACCTTTTGTTTATTTGGTTTCTGGTGATAATGCTGAAGTAGATGTCTCAAAGAAAAAAGCTTTAAAAGTAGAAGATTTTAAGCCTTTGGCTGATTATGTAAATGAGACTTTTACAGCAGAGGAAAAAGCAAACATCAAATCACCTAAATATTTCTACGAAGTAGAATTCAATAAACCGGGCGGAATGATTATGCCTATTCTGGTTGAAATCACCTATGAAGACGGTTCAAAAAGCAATTATCAGTATCCGGCACAAATCTGGCGAAAAGGAAATGAGTCAGCCAAGAAAGTATACGCAACTGAAAAACGAATTAAGAGCATTCAGATAGATCCAAAATTACTAACGGCAGACATAGATGTAACTAACAATTCATGGCCAAAAGTAGAGGAAAAATCAAAGTTTGACTAAATATAAAATTAAGAAGGCTCTGTAAAGAGTCTTTTTTTTTAAGTAAATTTTAAAACACGTGCCTGCAAAATTTAATATCTTTGTGACACAAAAAAATAAAAGTTATGTTTGGTATAGGAGGAGGAGAATTAGTTTTTATAATGTTTATAGTGCTAATGCTTTTTGGTTCAGACAAAGTGCCTGAAATTGCCCGTACAATGGGTAAAGCCATGGCGCAGTTAAAAAATGCAACGAACGATATTAAAAACGAGATTCAAAAAGGGGCCGAGGAAAATGGTCTTGATACTAAATCCCTGACCGGTATAACAGGCGATATCAACGCTCATATCAATGATGCGAAAGCTAATTTGCTGGGCGATTCCGGAAGCTTTCTGGGAGATACTGCGACAGAAATTAATAAAGTAAAAGAAGATATCGACTCCATCTCAGGACCTATAAAACGCCAAATGTAATATGCTTGAAAAAATACAGGAAATAGATACCAGGTTACTTGTGTATCTTAACAGTTTAGGTTCAGAAGCATTCGATCCACTTTGGCTGATTATTACCAAACAAGTATATTGGACGCCTTTTTTTCTCTTTTTATTTTTTCTTATTTATAAAAAAATAGGCATTAAGCAAACTTTGTATGTCTTGCTTTTTATAGCTGCTTTAATTGCTTTTACAGATCAGACAACGAATCTTTTCAAAAATACTTTTCAACGTTTACGTCCTTGTAACAATCCTGAAATCAATACCATCATCAGGATAGTACAATCCCGTAGTTCATACAGTTTTTTCTCTGGACACGCTGCTAATACTATGGCTGTGGCTACCTTTTTATTTTTGGTTTTAAAACGCCATTTCAAATACCTTGGATTTTTGTTTTTATGGCCGTTAATCTTTGCTTATAGCCGTATTTATTTAGGTTTGCATTATCCGGGAGATATTCTTACCGGATATTTCTTTGGAGCCCTTTTCGGATTTTTGATGTTCAAGCTATATCAAAATTTAAAGCCAAAATATTTTCCGGGATAATTTTCAGGAGCTTTTTCCGGCTCTACGCTATATCTTTTGCGCCGAACCCCGGCACAAAAGGATGTCGCTTCCATCCGGGCTAGTGCAGTTGTTTTCAAAAGACGTTAATGCTGTAAAACCATTTTCTCGCTCCATTGCAATCCTTCAGGAAGTTCCTGTTTACTGAATTCGATATGAATAACCCTTCTTCGTTCGTTGTTGGTAGTTTTGTTTGAAGCATGAAACAATAAAGGTTTCATGATCATAATACCGCCTTTTTGAACTTCGCAGTTGGTTTCTTTTTCTTTTCCGAAATCAAGTTTCTCAATTCTTAGAATTCCTTTAGAATGGGAATTATTAATCACTTTCAAAGCACCATTATCTTTCGTGGTCTTATCAATATGAATCCTGATGGTAAAATTATTTTCCAGAATTGCAGCAGGAGGCTGAACCGCAAATTGGTTTTGTTTTACAGTCCAGTTTTCAAAATTCTCAACCTCAATTTTTTTATTGACAGAAATAGTCAGATCCTGATGATACGCCACAAACCAATTCGACTTTTCAGGTTTGTCAAAATAAATGGATTTGGTTATAAAATAGTCTTCCCCAAAATTAGTTTTTATAATATCCCGTAATTTCTGGTTGAATATAAGAGGTAAAGTTTCAGGTACTTGTTTGTGAAATTGTCTTATTGCAAACAAATCCTGAGATTTTCTGAAAGTACCGTTTTCAGGATTATTTTCAGTTGTGTCTTCAATTAAAGATATTAATTTTTGAATCTCATCTTCGTTATAGACATTATCAATAATTGCAAAACCTTCAGTATCTAACTGACTTAAATTCTTCATTTTTAAATTTTGTAGTAAGACTATTAAAAAACTTAGAAGCTTAGCATCTCAGCATCTTAGTAGCTGCAGTTTATAAAACCCTGCTCACTGTCAATCCATCGCGAATTGGCAATAAAACAGTTTCTACTCTTGGATCATTTTTCAAAAGTAAATTGTATTCTAAAAGTATTTTGGTACTTACATCATTTGGGTGAACCGGTTCCAAGACTTTCCCGCTCCATAAAACATTATCTG
The DNA here is from genome assembly GCF_027111255.2 of Flavobacterium flavigenum. Classification (NCBI taxonomy): domain Bacteria; kingdom Pseudomonadati; phylum Bacteroidota; class Flavobacteriia; order Flavobacteriales; family Flavobacteriaceae; genus Flavobacterium; species Flavobacterium flavigenum. The sequence continues at coordinate 3,945,967 of NZ_CP114285.2, forward strand.
ACAAAATGATTCCACCTTTATTCATTTTCGGAACAATCATTTCCCAGTAATTAATATAATTTTCTTTGTCAGCATCAATAAAAACCAAATCAAATTTTACATCCAGCGTCGGAATAATAGCAACGGCTTCACCTAAATGCTGAAAAATTTGCGCTCCCCATGGCGATGCATCAAAATATTTACGCTGAAAATCAACAAGCTCTTCTTTGATATCAATCGTGTGAAGCTGTCCGTTTTCCTGTATTCCTTCACACAAACACAAAGCGGCATAGCCGGTATAAGTCCCGATTTCCAAAATATTTATTGGCCGGATCAATTTAGAGAGCATACTTAAAACACGCCCCTGAAAATGCCCGCTTAACATTCTTGGCAAGAGGATTTTCTGGTAGGTTTCTTTATTGAGTTTTGCTAATAATTCCGGTTCGTTTTCAGAATGCTGTTCAATATAATCTTCTAAGTCTTGTGAAATAAAATGCATCTTGTAGTATATTCAGATTTTGTTGTAAAAATACAAAATATAGGCTCACCATCGGGCATAAAAAAACCATCCGAAAATGGATGGCTTATATTTGAAATTTTGATGAAATTATTTTTTCAGGGCTTCATTTACATCTTTTGCAGTTTTCACTGTTCCGTCTTTTGCTGCTTTTGCTGCAGCTTCTACTTTTTCAGCCCCTTTTTTAGTAGCATCTTTTACATCTTCAATCGTCTCTTTTGTTTTTTCTTTTGCCTCTTCGGTAGCTGCTTTCGCTTTTTCTGCAGCGTTTTCTGCTTTCACAACAGCACTGTCTTTTACTTCTTCAATATCTGTTGTCAATGAATCTACTTTGTTTCCAAGTGTTAATTCATCTTCAGGTTTATTTGCTTTTTTGTCTTCACAAGACTGAACACCGAATGACAATAAAGCGATAACTGCTAAACTTAAAATTTGTTTTTTCATGATTAATTAATTTTTTAAAATTGATAAAATATAAAGGTTATAAAGCTGATAAAATAAAAGTACAAATTTTTAAATTAAGCGCTCTTTGTAAGATTATTTTCCGTTTGAGTGCAAGACAATTCTTGTGCCAAAATTTATTTTTTTTTTGGAATGATGCTGAAATTTTTTCAGAAAAAAAATTGATGAATTGGATTCAGTTTTTAAAGTGCAGAAAATCAGAACGGAGCCGAAGCTCTTTTGAATAAAAAGCTTTCGACTCCGTTCAATTGAAAGTAGTAGATTAAGTTTTACTTAAGATCAAAGGTTATTTAATTACTAAAATATTTTCACTTTGGGTGTAATCATTTAAAGTAATATTAAAAAGAATAGTCAGGTCTTTTCCGGTTCTTACCACTCCAAGGGCTGCTGTTGGAGGAGATATTCCAAAATCAGCAAAAGTGATCTGGTTAGACCCTCTTAAAACAAAGTTTCCATTAACGCCTGTTATGCTAACCTGCGTTTTTAACTCTTTACTGACACCAGAAATCGTATATACCCCGGTTAGGTTCCATACAGTTTCATTTACTTTATCAGCAGATTTTAAAACATATTTAATGTTTTTGTATGTTTTTGTATCTAAAGCTTCGTAAGCCACATCGTCCATGCTAGATTTTCCGCTTTTAAGGCTTTCTGCAGGCAAGATAACTGTCAGGCTGTTTATGTCAGTCAGTTTAGAATCTTTAACTGTTAAATTAGCTGTGCCAGTTCCGTCTGTTGATTTCATTACCCAATCGTGAATAGTAGAAGTTCCGGCAACTTCAAATTTAGATTTTGTACTAACTGTATAATTTTTTTGAGCATTGGTGTAAAAAGTAATTCCTAAACAGATAACTGTTAAAAAAATAGATTTGAGAGTTTTCATTTTTTATCGATTTATTCGTTAATCATTTAATTAAGAACTGATTTTTTCTGATGCCTGATGAAATCCTGTATCAAAAATTATCCCCTTAATTCTTATTCAAATGTATTGTGAATACACAGCAGATTAAATGATAAAAATCATAGCCAGAATTGTTTTAAAGAACGATATAATATGACCTCGGAATGTTTATAAATCAAATCAGGATGACAAAACCATTTGTGTTTTGCATTTAAATGCTTGTGCGTATTGTGATTATAATATTAGAATTTCTTTTGCGTTTTTAGAATACTTATGTGGTTAGAGAAGTGAGATTGTCCTAAAATAACCTTAAAAAATGGAGCTTTTAAGGAAGAATGACTTTAAAAAACATCAAAAAACAACAAAAGTGATTAAATTTGCACCATGCAAATCGAGAAAAAAGACATAAGAGCCTTATCAAAAGATCAGTTACGGGAGTTTTTTGTAGCAAATAATGACAAGGCGTTTCGTGGAAATCAGGTTTACGAATGGTTGTGGAGTAAAGGTGCACATAGCTTTGATGACATGACCAATGTGGCAAAACCTACCAGGGCGATGCTTGAAAATAACTTTGTAATCAATCATATTAAGGTTGATACCATGCAGCGCAGCAGTGACGGAACTGTAAAGAATGCTGTTCGGCTACATGACGGCCTTGTAGTCGAATCGGTTTTAATTCCTACTGAAACCAGAACAACAGCATGTGTATCCAGTCAGGTAGGATGCAGTCTGGATTGTAATTTTTGTGCCACTGCCCGATTAAAGCGTATGCGAAATCTGGAACCGGGTGAAATTTACGATCAGGTACTGGCAATTGATAAAGAAAGCCGTTTGTATCATAATCATCCACTTTCGAATATCGTTTTCATGGGTATGGGAGAGCCTTTGATGAATTATAACAATGTCATCAAAGCAATCGACATGATTACTTCTCCGGAAGGTTTAGGAATGTCGCCAAAAAGGATCATGGTTTCCACTTCCGGAATTCCTAAAATGATCAAAAAAATGGCCGACGATGATGTTAAATTCAAATTAGCAGTTTCCCTTCACTCTGCAATTGATGAAGTTCGTGCGCGAATTATGCCTTTCAGTCAAAATTTTCCATTAAAAGATTTGCGCGAAGCCTTAGAATACTGGTACAGGAAAACCAAAAGCAAAATCTCGTATGAATATGTAGTCTGGAAAGGAATCAATGACGACAAAGCCTCAGTAGATGCTTTGGTTAAGTTTTGTAAATATGTTCCCTGCAAAGTAAATTTAATAGAATACAATCCAATTGATGATGGCGAGTTTCAGCAGGCTTCAGAAGAATCTATTATGGCGTATATAAAAGCATTGGAAAATATTGGAGTAGTAGTAAAAGTACGCCGAAGCCGCGGAAAAGATATTGATGCTGCCTGTGGACAATTAGCGAATAAAGAAGCATAGATAAGATAATAATCCTAAAAATAAAAAAGCATTAAAGACAAGATTTGTACTTGTTTTTAATGCTTTTCTTTTGGGCAAAAAAGGTTGTTTTTTTATCTATTTATGAAATTACACCGTCTTTGATGATATTTATAGGAGTATGAGATTGCTGTTTGAATAATCAGCAATGAGATTTACGGCATTTTTCTAATAGAAAATGTGTCTTTAAACGAAATGGTTGTATTTGTGTATGTTCTGCAGTATAAATTTTGTATCCATAATAAATAATTTAAGTTCCTTTTAATAATAGGCTTCAAATTAGGGATTAGAATCAGATGTTTTTTGGTGATCTTTTAGAATTAGCACATAAAAAAATGTTATACTAACCTAAATAAAGAACGTTTTTTTATTTAAAATAGTATATTTGAAAGCGAAATGAATATTACTTCTCAAATAAAACAGCCTATTTTTAGCGAAATGGAACTTTTCGAAAAAAAGTTCCATGAATCCATGACTTCAAAGGTTGCATTGTTAAATCGTATTACCTATTATATTGTAAACCGAAAAGGAAAGCAAATGCGTCCAATGTTTGTTTTTCTCACTGCAAAAATGGTTTCAGGAGGTACTGTAAATGAGAGAACGTATCGTGGAGCTTCTGTAATTGAGCTGATTCATACCGCAACTTTAGTACACGACGATGTGGTTGATGACAGTAATCGTCGACGCGGATTTTTCTCTATCAACGCACTCTGGAAAAATAAAATTGCGGTTTTGGTAGGTGACTATTTACTTTCAAAAGGACTGTTGTTATCGATTGATAATGGTGATTTTGATCTTTTGAAAATTATTTCTGTCGCTGTCCGCGAAATGAGCGAAGGTGAATTGCTTCAAATCGAAAAAGCACGCCGACTCGATATTACAGAAGAGGTTTACTACGAAATTATCCGAAAAAAAACGGCTACTCTTATAGCTGCCTGTTGTGCGCTTGGTGCCAGATCAGTAATCGAAGAGGATGATATACAGGTCGAAAATATGCGTAAATTCGGAGAGCTTATCGGAATGGCTTTTCAAATCAAAGACGATTTATTTGATTACAGCGAAGAAGCTATTGGAAAACCAACCGGAATCGATATTAAAGAGCAAAAAATGACTTTGCCTTTAATTCATGTTTTAAATACCTGCTCCCCGCAGGAAAAAAAGTGGCTGATCAACTCCATTAAAAACCACAACAAAGACAAAAAACGCGTAAAAGAAGTGATTGCCTTTGTAAAAAACAACAATGGTCTGGCTTACGCCGAAAATAAAATGATCCAGTTTCAGCAGGAAGCACTTTCTCTTTTAGAAAATTACCCGGATTCTGAATTTAAAGATGCACTTACCTTGATGGTGAATTACGTTATTGAAAGAAAGAAATAGTTTCCTTAATTAAATAATTAGAAAATTTCTCAATTAGATAATTAATTTTATTTCGTTGTAAATCAGTGTGTAATGTTTTAATTGTTGGAATTTGGAATTTATTTTTTGAATTTTTTTCTACTACATGCAACCATTTTAAAACTTATCTCGTCTATGCTAATAGAAGTCTGTTAGTAAAACAAAATCTGAACGCTTATTAATGAAAATTATTCAGTTACATCAAGAAGAAGCTAAAATCATAAAGCTGGCTGTCGAAAACAACCGACAGGCACAGCAACAGATTTATAGTAAGTTTTCTTCGAAAATGCTAAGCGTGTGCCGTCAATATATAAAAGACATTCAGCTGGCAGAAGATGTAATGATAACCGCTTTCATGAAAGTATTTACGAATCTGAAAAATTTTGAGCATAAAGGAAGTTTTGAAGGCTGGATCCGCCGCATTATGGTTAACGAATGCATTTCATATCTAAGAGTTCAGAAAAAAGTAAAATTTGCCGAAGATGAATTTTTTACTGAGGAGAGTTTTAATGAAATCGACAGTCAGTTTACAGTAGAACAGATTCAGTTTTTAATTGATGCTTTGCCCGACGGCTATAGAATGGTTTTCAATTTATATGCGATTGAAGGCTACAAGCACAATGAAATTGCAAAGATGTTAGGAATTAATGAAGGAACATCAAAATCGCAATTATCGCACGCAAGGAAAATGCTGCAAACACAAATTACTATTTTAAAAAAACAAGAAAATGGAACCGAATAATTTTGAAAAGGATTTCCGTAATAAACTCAAACAGCGCAAAATTGAACCGAGTGAAAAAGGATGGGATCGATTAGATGCGATGCTGAGTATTGCTGAAGAAAAAAAACAGCCTAAAAAGAAAAATAAATGGCTGTATATAGCAGCGAGTGTTGCAGGCTTTTTATTTGTTGGTACGTTCTTTTTTAATAACCAGAAAAATCCAGTCGAGAATTTAAAAAATCCTGTTGTAATTGAGGAAAGTACAAAGAAAGATACCGTAACAAAACCGGTTTTAAAAGTAACAAATACAGTTAAAACAGAAGTGGCAATTTCACAAAAAGAATCAATTCAAAATTCAAATAAAAAACAACATAAACTTAATCCAGAAACTAATACAAACCTTAAAAATGAGAACAATCAAATAGCGGAGTCTTCAGTCATCATCAAAAACAATCACGAAAAACAATCCATAAACAATCAGGTTTCAGTTGTTGAAAATTCAAAAAAAGAAACTGTAGATCAATTATTAAACTCAGCTGAAAAAACAATTGTTGCAGAGAATTCATCGAAGAAAAAATCAAAAGTAAAAATCAATGCAGATGATTTATTAAATCAGGTAGATGACGAACTGGAACTTTCGTTTAGAGAGAGGGTAATCACAGCAGTCAATAAAAATTACCAAACGGTAAAAGTAGCTGTAGCAAATAGAAATCAACAGGAATAAAAACAGCTTTTTTTGATTTTATTAAATAGCAAATGCAGCGTTAACATATTAATAATTAGAATAAAAAATCATCAATCATCAATCAAATTTTAAAAAAAAAATCAATCATGAAAAATTTTACCATTTACCTCGTTATTTTAGTTTTTTTATTTGTCAGTAAAGTGCTTGGACAAGAAACTTTTGAATCCAGAGCTAAAAAAATTGCTAATAAAATTGAAAAAATAACTAAGGAAGAAAAAGAGACTTTAAAAGTAGAAGTTGAAGCTGTAAATGTACAGTTGTCAGAAGGAAAAATTACGAGAGAACAAGCCGATAAGCGAAAAAAGGAACTTGCGGAAGCCAGAGCCGTAATTATTGAAGAAAAAGTAAGTCTTGCTCAAAATGAACTGAATGATTTGGTTCAGCAGAAAGTAGACGGAAAAATCAAAGAGGATTCGATCAAAAAACACAGATTAGTTATTCATTGGAATGATAAAGACTGGAGTCAGAAGCATAAGTCGGATAAAGATTCTATTCGTGGTGAAAAAAGAACCACTTCACAATTCGTATTTGCTTTAGGATTAAACAATACAATGATAGATGGAGATCTTCAGGATTCAAAATATAAATTTACAGGCTCTCATTTTTATGAGTGGGGTTTGACTTACAATAGCAGATTACTGAAAAATAACAACTTATTGCATGCGAAATACGGACTTTCTGTAATGTATAATAATATTAGGCCAGCAGATAATCGTAGCTTTGTTGTAGATGGTGACCAGACAGATTTAGTGACAAATCCAATACACTTAAAAGAATCTCGTTTTAGAAATGTGTATTTAGTAGCACCAGTTCATTTAGAATTTGACTTTTCGAAAGAAGGGCAGAATGGTGACAAAAAGTATTTTAGAACACACAAAGGATTTAGAATGGGATTTGGAGGTTATGCAGGAATAAATGTAAAATCGAAACAGATTTTAAAGTTTGAAGATAACGACTATAAAACAACACAAAAAACAAAAGGCGATTTTAATGTCAATAATTTCATTTACGGACTGAGTACTTACATAGGTTATAAAGAAACAAGTTTGTATTTAAAATATGATCTGAATCCTCTTTTTCAGGATAATCTAATAAAAGAAAACAATATTTCTTTAGGAATTAGATTTGATTTGAATTAAGAATAAGTTTTGAATTTAGTTAATTGAAAGTACTTCGAATGAGGTACTTTTTTTTATTTTAAACCATCAAATTTCAAGATTGATTTGTGTATTTTTACAGGCTTTAAAAATTTAAAAAATAGTTCACGTTTTGATATCACAAAGTACAATTGATGCTGTTTTCGAAACTGCTCGCGTAGAGGAGGTTATTGGCGATTTTGTCAATTTAAAGCGTGCAGGAAGTAATTTCAAAGGATTGAGCCCTTTCTCAGATGAACGCTCTCCTTCATTCATGGTTTCGCCAGCAAAAGGGATCTGGAAGGATTTTAGTTCAGGCAAAGGCGGTAATTCTGTTGCTTTTTTGATGGAGCACTCTCATTTTACGTATCCCGAAGCCATTCGCTATCTAGCCAGAAAATACAATATTGAAATTGAGGAAACAGAACAATCTGAAGCAGAAAAAGCCATAACGGATGTTCGCGAAAGTATGTATCTGGTTTCTGAATTCGCAGCAAAATATTTTCATGATACGCTTTTAAATTCTGAAGAAGGAAAAGCAATAGGTTTGTCTTACTTCAAAGAAAGGGGTTTTACCAATGAAACCATCAAAAAGTTTAATTTAGGATATTCGCCTGAAACCTGGGATGCTTTAACCAAAGAAGCATTAGGAAAAGGTTATAAATTAGAATTTTTAGAAAGTACCGGTTTAACTATTGCCAGAGAAGATCGGCCTTTTGACCGTTTTAAAGGGCGTGTAATGTTCCCTATTCAAAGCATGTCGGGGCGTGTTTTAGGTTTTGGAGGGCGTATTTTAACGAATGATAAAAAAGCGGCAAAGTATTTAAACTCGCCGGAAAGCGATATTTACCATAAGAGTAAAGTACTTTACGGAATTTTTCAGGCCAAACAGTCAATTGCCAAACAAAATAATTGTTATCTGGTTGAAGGTTATACAGATGTGATTCAGTTTAACCAGGCAGGAATAGAGAATGTAGTTGCTTCTTCAGGAACTGCCTTAACTCCGGATCAGATTCGTTTAGTCAATCGTCTGACACGAAATATTACTGTACTTTTTGATGGCGACGCTGCAGGGCTTCGCGCTTCGATCCGTGGAATCGATTTGATACTCGAAGAAGGTATGAATGTAAGGGTTTGTGCTTTTCCAGACGGCGAAGATCCGGATAGTTTTGCCCGAAAAAATTCTTATGAAGACCTGGTTGCTTATTTAGAAAATAATAGCAAAGATTTTATACAGTTCAAAGCTTCAATTTTGATGAACGAAGCCAAGAATGATCCGATAAAAAAAGCAGATTTGATTCGGGACATGGTAACAAGTATTTCTAAAATACCAGACCGTATTCAGCGTGAGGTATATATTCAGGAATGTGCCCGAATAATGGATATTTCTGAGCAGGTTTTGGTTAGTACTTTGGCGCAGCTGATTCAAAAAGATATTACAGAGGCTAATAAAAAACAAAAACAGGAACAAAAACCTTTTCAGGTTTATAAAAATCAAAACCCAAATACGGGATATTCCGGCGGAGATCCGGAAGATCCAAGAAATGGTCCGCCAGAGGATTATTATCCAGGAGAGTCAGGATATCCTGCACAGCAACAAGCTGATAAGGTTGATGTTTTATACCGTTTAGAACGAAAGGTAATTGAAATTCTATTGCTTTATGGCGATAAAACAGAAGAATTTGAAGATGTACTTCTGAAAAATAATGAAGAGGGAGAGGTTGTAATGGTTACAGAAAAGAAGGAATACAAAGTTTTTCAACGGATTTATTTGAGTCTGCAAGAAGATGAAGTTGAGCTTTCTAATACTTTATTCCGTGATATTTTTAAAGATTTAATTGATTTTTATCTTCAAAATGAGAAATTTAGCCTGGAACAATATTTAATGCGTTTGCAGCCGGAATTCGCTCAGGAAGTTACAGATATTTTAATGGAAGATGAAAGGTTAACGCTGCACAATTGGGAAGGACAGAATATTTTCACTAAAGCCAAACACGAAACGATAGCGCAATACGTTACAGAAACAGTGATGTCTATGCGCTGGTTTTTAGTTGGGAAAATAATTGAAGAATTAAAAAGCTCTATAAAACCTGATAGTTCAGATAATACAGAGCTTTTGTCAATGGTAATGGATTACTCAGGTTTAGTTAATTCGTTTTCAAAAAAACTGGGAAGGGTAATGTCCAGATATCATTAAATAATTTCTAAAGTTTTAGCTTTATTAACTAAGTCAACTAAATTAGTTACATTCAATTTAGTCAATAGTCTTAGTTTGTAAGTACTAATTGTTTTTTCGTTCAGGTTTAAAATTTTAGAAATTTCATTGTTTTTCTTACCGTCACTTAAGTAACGTAAAACTTCGATTTCACGGTTAGAAAGTTTTCTGTACAAACGTTCACTTTTGCTTTGTTTTGCAATAAGCGCCATGTTTTTACGTACAGTCTCATTAATAATAACTTTTCCTTCGTGTACCTTAATAATTGAAACACCTAATGTTTCAAGTTTTTCTGTTTTGTGCACGTACCCGGAAACACCCGCTTTGATTGCGTTAGGAGCATACATTTGCTCAGCCAGATCACTGAAAATAACAATTTTCGTTTTTGGGAAATTTTTTAGGATTGACTTTACTTCAAAGATGCTTGAAAGACCTTCTAATTCCAGATCGAGAATTAGGATGTCAATCTCCTTCGTTTGAAGAATGTCTCTTACCATTGAAAAATTACCTACATTGGCGACAATTGAAATTTGGTCATGGTCTTTAAAATACGACTTAACGCCAAAGTGAGTCACAGGGTGGTTGTCTGCTAGACATACTTTAATCATAATTTTACCTTTTTAGAATTGTTCATTGTTTTTGGAGCTGTAAAATTAATAAATAAATTCTGTAGTTTATAACAGGCAAATGTTAAAAATATTATTTTAACGTTTTTGGTATCTCACAAACTGGTATTGCTTCCATTTTATGTTTGTTGCTGGTGTTTAAACGTTTATAAATTTCAAATACAATTTTTTCACGTCCACTGAACTCAGCTCCTGTATTTCCTGCTTCTTCGGCAAGCATGGCCCATTCGAGTTCATCATAACTGGCTCCTAACTGATCTTCATCAGTTCTGTTATCACCAAACAACCCATCTGTAGGTGCAGCTGTTAAAATTGAATTTGGAATTCTTAAAAATTCACCTAAAGCATATACATCTGATTTCATTAAATCTGCAATCGGACTCAAATCGACTCCTCCGTCTCCATATTTTGTATAAAAGCCAACACCAAAATCTTCTACTTTGTTTCCTGTTCCGGCAACTAAGAGTCCGTGGATCCCTGCCAGGTAATATAAAGAAGTCATACGTAAACGGGCGCGTGTATTCGCAAGAGAGAGATTTAGTTTTGCTTCATCGTCAGATTTTGGAACTGCTGTTTTAAATGCTTCAAATGTAGCTGTTAAATCAGTAGTGGTACTGGAGACATTTGGAAAACGCTTCTTTAATTGTTCAATATGTTCTCTTCCTCTTGAAACCTGGCTTTCTGCCTGATGAATAGGCATTTCAACACATAAAACCTTTAAGCCGGTCTGGGCACATAAAGTAGAGGTAACAGCAGAGTCAACTCCGCCGGAAATTCCAATTACAAAACCATTAACTTTTGCGTTATTAGCATAAGTTTTCAGCCACTCTACAATGTGGGTATTTACTTTTTCTGTTTGAATAGTGCTTTTTTTAGCCATAATAATTCAGGTTTTAAAATGTAGGGATGTATATTTGCACAAATATTTTTAAGTATATTTTTACTTAAGATAAGTAACACAAATCTAATTAAAATAAAATGAAAATATATCGCTTTGTAGTGGTTCTGTCATTGTTTTTTTTGTCGTGTGATCAAAAAAATAAAGTAGAAAAAGCTGTAGAAGAAATTCCGGTTGATATTAAGGTAGAACGTTTTGATAAAGTTTTTTTTGAAAGTAAACCTGAAGATTTACCAAAAGTAAAAAAGCAGTTTCCTTTCTTTTTTCCTCCCGGGAACGATGATAATGTTTGGTTGAGTAAAATGCAGGAACCAATCTGGAGGGAGGTTTATACAGAAGTTCAAAAAAAATACTCAAATTTTGAACCTGTTCGCCAGGAGTTCAATGCGCTTTTTCAACATTTGAAGTATTATTTTCCAAAAACCAAAACACCTAAAATTATTACAGTAATAGGAGAGATGGACTATAATGCTAAAGCTATTTATGCAGATAGTCTGGTTATTGTTGCTTTAGAATTGTATTTGGGTAAGGATCATAAATTTTATCAGTTTCCAAACTATCTGAAGCAAAACTTTGAAGAAAAGCAAATTATGCCGGATGTAGTTTCGAGTTTTACTTACAGAAATATCCCACCATATGAAGATAAAAATCTGGTTTCCCAAATGATTTTTGAAGGCAAGCAGTTGTATGCGAAGGATTTACTTTTGCCTGATTATACTGATGCTGAAAAAATAGGTTATACCCCAGAACAGATAAAATGGTGCGAAGAAAATGAGGCCTACATGTGGCGCTACTTTATAGAAAAAGAAATGTTGTACAGTGTAGATCCTAAGCTTACAACACGCTTTATTGCTCCGGCTCCTTTTTCTAAATTTTATCTCGAAATTGATAACGAATCCCCAGGAAGAGTGGGTGCCTGGATTGGCTGGCAAATAGTTCGTTCGTATATGAAAAATAATACTGTAACTTTGCCTGAATTATTAAAAATAAATGCAAAAGAAATTTTCGAGAACTCAAAATACAAACCTAAGAAATAATGTCAGATACAATAAAATCAGAAATTAAATTCAATATAGAATTAGATGAAAACCGTGTGCCGGAAAAATTATATTGGACCGCTAACGATGGAGGTGTAGAGGGTGAAGAAGCAAAAGCAATTATGCTTTCTATCTGGGACAGCAAAGCCAAAGAAAGCATGCGAATTGACTTATGGACGAAAGATATGCCGGTAGATGAAATGAAAATTTTCTTTCATCAGACATTAGTTGCCATGTCAGATACTTTTAAGCGAGCTACAAACGACGAAAAAATGGCGGACACAATGAAAGATTTCTGTGATTATTTTGCAGAAAAATTAGAACTAACCAGATAGGCAGTCAAATTTCAGGAGAAAAAAAACCTCAAATCATATTGTAAGTCATGATTTGAGATTTTTTTTCTCCTGGTAGGTTGGTAGGCGATTTACAGGTTTGATAGAAATCTTTTTAATGTCATTTATGATTTTCCTGTAACATCCCATTATCACTACTGAGGTCGGATAGTTTGTAATACTAAGTTCTTCTTCTAAACATCCTCCCGACGCTCGTGAATAAATTATTTCGCCTCGGTTAAGATCGTATACTTCTAAAATAACTTCTGCGTAAGTCATTTGTTTTTTATAGTAAAAATGATTTTGAAATTCAAAATTACTAAAGTCGTTTTTCGCATTTTTACATTTAATATTGACATAGTAATCGGCATCAGCTGCTTTTTTGAGATCTAAAATTGCTGCTTTATCTAATTTCAATGGTACTTGTTTTGTAGCAAAGTATTTTCGTTCGTCCATTGAATATTTCACTCTTCTTCCTAAATATTTAGAAAAATCGGCCATTACAGCACGTGTTAGTTTTGTTTTAGTATTTTGATCGACTTCTATATCTCCAATAAGCCAGGTACCTTTAGAAAAATCCAGTGTATTGACCTTGTCTGTACTGTGTAAAAAGTAGTGAGTGACATTGCAGGAAGATAAAAATAACAGAAGTAAATAATAAAGGGTTTTCTTCATAAAAGAATCAAGTTAATTTGGGTCAAATATAATTTAAAAAAGATAATGCTTTACGGTTGAGTTTAAAATAAAAAAATCAGATCCAAATAATTGCAATAAATAAAAAATCTCAAACCCTATAATTAATCGGAATTTGAGATTTTATATTTAGCCATCTTCTTTTTTAAAATTTAAAACCCGGAGTTGTTTTTAAAAACTTCCTGATTTACTTCGTCAATATAAGAAAGCAGTTCCTCTTTTCCAATTGATTCTGTAGAGGATGTTACAAAATACTGTGGCATTTCCGCCCAGTTGTTTGCGAACATTTGTTTTTTGTATGCGGCAATATGAGAGTCAATTTTCACTTTACTGATTTTATCGGCTTTTGTAAAAATAATACAAAATGGAATCTCGCTTTCACCCATGTAAGACATAAATTCAATGTCAATATTCTGAGCCTCGTGACGTATGTCGATTAATACAAAAGCACAAACTAATTGTTCTCTGGTTTCAAAATAATCGGTTATGAATTGTTGAAAAACAGATTTTGTTTTTTTTGAAACTTTAGCGTATCCGTACCCTGGCAAATCGACCAAAAACCAATTATTGTTAATTTTGAAATGATTTATTAGCTGCGTTTTTCCAGGCCGTCCAGAAGTCTTTGCCAGATTTTTATGATTGGTAAGCATGTTAATCAAAGATGACTTGCCTACGTTCGATCTCCCTATAAATGCATATTCAGGTAAAAATTCCTGAGGACATTTTCCAACTTCGGAATTGCTGACGATGAATTCGGCACTATTGATTTTCATGATTTTTATTTTAGCTTTTTAGGAATAAAAAGTTTATTAGATGCTATAAATTCTTTTTAGTGAGCCATTCTTCCAGAATTTCATTAAATTCCTGAGGATGCTCCATCATTGCTGCATGTCCGCATTTGTCTATCCAGTATAAGGATGAATTTGGCAATAATTTATCAAATTCTTCAGCAACATTTGGAGGTGTAACAGTATCGTTTTTACCCCAGATGATACAGGTTTCAACTGTCATTTTTGGTAAATCTTTTGCCATATTATGACGAATCGCACTCTTTGCAATTGTTAATGTCTTTATTAATTTAATGCGGTCATTTGCGGTTGCATATACTTCATCAATAAGTTCAGGAGTTGCAATTTTTGGATCGTAAAATACATCTTCTGCTTTCTTTTTAATGTATTCATAGTCGCCCCTTCTTGGGTAACTGTCTCCCATGGCGCTTTCATAAAGTCCTGAGCTTCCTGTTATTACGAGTCCTGCTACTTTTTCAGGGTATAATTTTGTGTGGTAAAGGGCTATATGTCCTCCTAATGAATTTCCTAGCAAAATGACCTTTTCAAACCCCTTAAAAGTGATAAAATCCTTAACGTATTTAGCAAAGCTTTTTACATTGGTTTTTAAAATGCTTTGGGTATATATTGGCAAATCAGGAATTACAACTTTGTATCCTTTCGATGGGAAATATTGTGCTACACCATCAAAGTTACTAAGTCCTCCCATTAATCCGTGTAAAATTACGATAGGGGTTCCTTCTCCAGCTTCAAAATAGCTGTATTTACCTTCTTTTTTGTAGTGTTTATCCATTTAATTTAATGCCAATTTCAATTTCGACAAATATAGGGTTTAATAAATTAAAATGAATTTTTGCTGCTGTTTTTTAACTACATAATTTTTGTCGAATTTATAAAGGTCTTAAATATCAGTTTTCTTAATGGTTTTTAAGAACATTGTGCAATGTTAAGAAATTAGGATAAAAAACATTTTTTTAAGAAAAACGCCTCTTATTTTTTTGAATTAATTAGAGATATTATTAATTCGATAATAATTGCTTAAGGTATTGATAATCTATTAATTAAGCTGATTAGGGAAGAAGTGGGTAAACTTATTAACAAAGTGGGGTATTGTGGTAAAATGTGGTAAAATTTTTTATATTTTTGCTGTATAACATGTTAATGAGTTTTTTTGAACACAATTGTAGGCACATATGAGTGTAAAGTCGATGCTAAAGGGAGGTTAATGATACCTGCACCTTTAAAAAAGCAATTGGCTTCCTCTCTTCAGGATGGTTTTGTCCTGAAGCGCTCCGTTTTTCAGCAGTGTTTAGAATTATATCCAATGGATGAGTGGAACTTGATGATGCAAAAAATTAATAAACTGAATCGTTTTGTAAAAAAAAACAATGATTTTATCCGAAGATTTACTGCCGGAGTTAAAATAGTAGAGATTGATGCATTGGGCAGATTGTTGGTTCCAAAAGATTTGGTTTCTTTTTCAAGTATTTCAAAAGATGTAGTTTTTTCATCAGCAGTTAATATTGTAGAGATTTGGGATAAGGATTTATATGAAAAATCAATAAGCGGCGAAGATATGGATTTTGCAGATTTAGCCGAAGAAGTAATGGGAAATATTAATGACGACGACAATGGAATATCATAATCCGGTTTTGCTTCATCCAACGGTTGATGGTTTAAATATTAAGCCTGACGGAATATATGTAGATGTTACGTTTGGCGGCGGCGGTCATTCAAAAGAAATTTTAAGAAGATTAGGCCCGAACGGAAAATTGTTTGCTTTTGATCAGGATGAAGACGCATTGGCAAATGCCTTGCCGGACGAAAGGTTTACCTTAATTAATGAGAATTTCAGATTTATAAAAAGATTTCTTCGTTTTCACGGAGTAAGAAGCGTAGATGGAATTTTGGCAGATTTGGGCGTTTCGTCGCATCAGTTTGATGTTCCTGAAAGAGGTTTTTCAACACGTTTTGATGCAGGACTCGATATGCGAATGAGTCAGAAAAATGATTTAAATGCTTACAGAGTTGTAAATGAATATGATGATGCAAATTTGAGAAGAGTATTTCTTGATTATGGAGAGTTGAAAAATGCTCCTGCCTTGTCAAGAACTATTATTGAGGCGAGAGAGCATAGTCCAATTAGAACGACTGACGAATTAAAAGATGTTCTGGCGAAATATTTGCCTGAAAGACTTCGGAATAAAATATTAGCTCAGATTTATCAGGCTATACGCATTGAAGTAAATCAGGAAATGGACGTTTTGAAAGAATTTATTGAGCAGTCGCTTGAAATATTGAAACCAGGAGGAAGGTTTTCTGTAATCTCGTATCATTCATTAGAAGACAGGCTTGTAAAAAGATTTATTAAAAACGGAATGTTTGAAGGAGAGCCGGAACGCGATTTTTACGGTAATTTTTCAGTTCCATTTAAAACCATTGGAAAATTAATTGTTCCTGATGAGGCCGAAATTAAACAGAATAACAGGGCAAGAAGTGCAAAATTAAGAATAGCAGAAAAGATATAATATAATAGGTAGAATGAAAAGTGGTGTGTTTAACATATTAAAAGCAAGGTTTCTGATACATGATGATGCTGTAAAAAACTGGCGATTCATTGTTTTTATCATTCTGCTTGCCATAATAATGATAGCAAATACACAACGATATGAACAAAAAGTATTTGAAATTGCAAAACTAAGTAATGAAGTTAAAGAATTAAGATCTGAATTTGTAGATCGGCGTTCAGAATTGATGAAGTTAAAAATGGAGTCAACAATATCGAATAAAATGCTTGAAAAGCAAATTTATCCATCTACTGTTCCTCCTGTAAAAATAGAAGTTAAAAGAGAAGAAGAAAAAAGTTTCTTTCAAAGAATATGGCAGTAGAAGATAAACATATATCCTACAGAATTTACCTTGTAGCAGTTTTCATCTTTTTGATGGCAATTGCTATTGTTGTTAAATTGACCAATATTCAGTGGGTTGAGGGGGATTATTACAGAAAATTGGCAAAACAGCGTACAGTAAGGAATTTTGTAATTCCGGCGAATAAAGGAAATATTTATTCAGCAGATGGAAGTTTACTGGCTACATCAATACCTAATTACGAAATACGGTTTGATTCAAGAGCACCCAAAGAAGAAAATTTCGAGAAATATATTAAACCTCTTTCAGATTCTTTGTCTTCTATTTTTGGAAGACCGAGCGGTTATTATCAGAATGAATTAAGAAAAGCAAGGACAAATAAAAATCGTTATTATTTAATTGCCAGAAACCTTAGTTATACTGAATATGTGAGGATTAAAGGTTTTCCATTGTTTAATTTGGGGGCTTTTAAAGGAGGGATAATTGTTGAGCAGGAAACTGTCAGAAAGCACCCGATTGGTAAAATTGCAGAAAGAACAATAGGTTATGACAGAATTGATCCGGCTACTGGTGTTGAAGTAGGAAAAGGAATTGAATGGGCATTCAAAAGTTATCTGAACGGCAAAGACGGTAAGATTTTGAAGCAGAAAATTGCTAAAGGGCAGTGGAAACCAATTAGGGATGTGAACGAGGTTGATCCAATTGATGGTTACGATGTGATTTCGACCATTGATGTTTTTATTCAGGATATTGCACATCATGCACTTTTGAAGCAATTAGAAGATTACGAGGCTGATCACGGTTGCGTAGTAGTTATGGAAACCCAAACCGGACATGTAAAAGCTATTTCTAATTTAGGAAGATCGGAAGACGGATCTTATTATGAAACTACTAATTATGCAGTAGCAGAATCTCATGAGCCGGGATCGACTTTTAAATTGGTTGATTTAATGGCTATTTTAGAAGATAAAGTGGCAGATACAAGTACGGTTTATGATAGTCATGGGGGAGTGGTGAAATATTACGGGCGTAGCGTTCGTGATTCGCACACAGGCGGATACGGAAAAATTTCATTAGCACGCGGATTTGAACTTTCTTCAAATACAGTGATGGTTCAGGCAGTTTATGATAATTACAAAAGCAATCCGTCAAAGTTTGTAAATCATATTAAAAATTTTGGTTTGGATAAAACTTTGGGACTGCATTTTAAAGGAGAAGGAAGACCTATTATTCCACATCCGGGAGATAAAAGCTGGTCAGGGATTTCGCTACCGTGGATGGCTTTTGGATATGAAGTTTCGGTTACACCAATGCAGACATTGGCTTTTTATAATTCTGTTGCCAATAATGGTATTATGGTAAGGCCACAATTTGTATCGGAAATTAAAGAATGGAATAAAACGATTAAAAAGTTTGATGTAGAAGTAATAAATCCAAGAGTGTGTTCGCCAGAGACCATTAAAAAACTAAAAGCAGTTTTACTTAATGTGGTTAAAAAAGGAACAGGTTCTAAGTTGTATTCAAAAGATTTTTCGATGGCTGGAAAAACTGGAACGGCACAGATGAATTATGGAGGAAAAGAAGGCAAGTCAGCATTGTATTACGCATCTTCTTTTGTTGGATATTTTCCGGCAGATCATCCTAAGTATTCCTGTATTGTAGTGGTTCATAAGCCTAATACATCTAAAAATAATTATTACGGAGCAGATGTTGCAGGGCCGGTTTTTAAAAGAATTGCCCAAAAAATATTTACAGATGCGCCCTCAACAAATAAAATTAAGTATTTAGACTCTAAAATTGCAAAACAGGAATACAGTTATGACAAGTTTAATGTCGAATCTAATAAAAAATCAAAACTGATTCCGAATTTAAAAGGTATGCCGGGTATGGATGCGGTTGCTCTGCTTGAAAATTTAGGCTTAAAGGTAAGAGTAAACGGAGTGGGAAAAGTAAAGAATCAATCGATTCAGGCTGGTCAGAATATTAATAAAAACACAATTATAGTATTAGAATTATCGTGAAAATACTAAAAGACATATTATATAAAGTAGCTATTGAATCTGTAACAGGTTCAACAGACATAGCTATTCATAAAATAGATTTTGATTCAAGAAAAATTGAAGAAAATGACGTTTTTATAGCTATCCGCGGAACACTTTCTGATGGTCACGATTATATTGAAAAAGCAATTCAGTTAGGGGCGACAGCAATTATATGTGATACATTGCCGGGAAATATTGAAAAAGGAGTTACATACATACAGGTAAAAGATACCAATACGGCTCTTGCTTTTATGGCGGCTAATTATTTTGATAATCCTTCCGGAAAATTAAAACTGGTTGGAGTAACCGGTACCAATGGAAAAACAACCATTGCGTCTTTGTTATTTCAGTTGTTTCAAAAAGCAGGCTTTAAAGTTGGTCTGTTATCAACAGTTAAAATCATGGTTGATGAAACAGAATATAAGGCAACGCATACAACTCCGGATTCAATTACAATTAATCATTATCTAAATGAAATGATTGAAGCTGGCGTAACGCACTGCTTTATGGAAGTGAGTTCTCATGGAATTCATCAAAAAAGAACAGAGGCATTGGATTTTGTTGGTGGAATTTTTACAAATCTTTCACACGATCATTTAGATTATCATCCAACATTTGCTGAATACAGAGACGTAAAAAAATCGTTTTTTGATTCATTGCCTAAAACAGCTTTCGCTTTATCAAATATTGATGATAAAAACGGAACTGTTATGCTTCAGAATACCGTGGCAAGAAAACTTACATATGCTTTAAAAACGTATGCAGATTTTAAAGCACAGATTTTAGAAAGCCAGTTGTCAGGATTATTATTGAAAATAAATGATAATGAAGTTTGGGTAAAGTTAATAGGTACTTTTAATGCCTATAATATATTGGCTATTTATGGAACTGCGATTGAATTGGGTCTGGATAGCTTAGAAGCGTTACGTTTGTTGTCTGATTTAGAGAGTGTTTCAGGTCGTTTTCAATATATTGTTTCAGCAGGTAATGTGACAGCAATTGTTGATTATGCCCATACACCTGATGCTTTGGAAAACGTTTTAAAAACAATTGATGATATCCGGACTAAAAATGAACAACTGATTACAGTTGTAGGCTGTGGCGGAAACAGAGACAAGGCAAAAAGACCTATTATGGCAAAAATTGCTTCAGATTTAAGTGATAAGGCAATTTTAACATCAGATAATCCAAGAAACGAAAATCCTGAGGTGATTTTAGATGAAATGGAACAAGGTGTAGAAGCTCATAATTACAAAAAGATATTGAGAATTACGGATAGAAAACAAGCCATAAAAACAGCTTGTCAATTGGCTCAGCCAAATGATATTATCCTAATTGCAGGGAAAGGACATGAAACCTATCAGGAAATAAATGGTGTACGTCATCATTTTGACGATATGGAAACAGTAAAAGAAATTTTAGAACAGCTAAATAAATAACAAAATTGAAATTCAAATCCCGTAGCCTCGGGACAAAACCCAATATAACGTTGGAATTTGGGATTTAAAATGAAATTTAATTTGAATTGGAATTTAAAAAATAGAAAATATGCTATACTATTTATTTGAATATTTTGACAAAACACTTGATGTGCCTGGAACAGGGGTTTTTCAGTACATTACTTTCAGATCGGCTTTGGCATTTATGCTTTCACTGCTTTTGTCAACTATTTATGGTAAAAGAGTGATCAATTTTTTACGCCGCCAGCAGGTTGGGGAAACAGTGCGTGAATTGGGTCTTGCAGGTCAAAACGAAAAAGCAGGTACACCTACAATGGGAGGTTTGATTATTATTTTCGCAACCTTGATTCCGGTTTTGCTGTTTGCTCGTCTGCATAACATTTATATTGTATTGCTTATTGTAACTACGTTATGGATGGGAACTATTGGTTTTGTTGACGATTATATCAAAATATTCAAAAAAGATAAGCAAGGGTTAAAAGGAATTTTTAAAGTTATTGGTCAGGTTGGTCTTGGTATTATTGTAGGAGCGGTTTTATATTTTAATCCTGCTGTTACAGTAAGAACAGATACAGGAAAGACAGATGTTTTTAGAACAGCATCAAATACAACCGTTGTACTTCCTGCGCCTGTTGAAGAAAAATCTACAGCAACAACAATACCTTTCGTGAAAAACAACGAATTTGATTATGCTGAAGTTTTATCGTTTATGGGAGATGGATACGAAAAATGGGCTTGGTTAGTGTTTATTCCGGTTGTAATTTTCATCATTACAGCAGTTTCAAACGGAGCCAATTTAACAGATGGAATTGATGGCCTCGCTGCCGGAACCTCTGCAATTTCTGTACTCGCCCTCGGAATATTTACATTCGTTTCAGGAAATATCATTTTTTCCAATTATCTGAATATAATGTATATACCTAATTCAGGAGAAATGACCGTTTTTATATCTGCGTTTGTTGGGGCTTTAATTGGTTTTCTCTGGTACAATTCATTTCCTGCGTCAGTATTTATGGGAGATACAGGAAGTTTAACAATTGGAGGGATTATTGCAGTTTTAGCCATTGCGGTTCGTAAAGAAATATTAATTGTTTTATTCTGCGGAATTTTCCTTGCCGAAAGTGCTTCAGTAATTATACAGGTAACTTATTTTAAATACACCAAAAAGCGTTTCGGAGAAGGCCGAAGAATATTCCTGATGTCACCGCTGCATCATCATTATCAGAAAAAAGGATACCACGAAAGTAAAATCGTAACCCGTTTCTGGATTGTTGCTGTAATGTTAGCCATATTATCAATCGTTACTTTAAAATTAAGATAGATGAGATTGGTTGTTTTAGGAGGAGGAGAAAGTGGTGTTGGAACTGCGATCCTCGGTAAGAAAAAAGGATACGAGGTTTTTGTATCTGATTTTGGAAAGATTAAAGAGAGTTATAAAGAAGTTCTTATCATTAATAAAATTGCATGGGAAGAGGAACAGCATACTGAAGATTTAATTCTGAATGCAGACGTGGTGATGAAAAGCCCGGGAATTCCGGATAAATCCCCGATAGTAAAAAAGCTTATTGCTGCAGGGGTTAAGGTGATTTCTGAAATTGAGTTTGCGAAACCTTTTACTGAAGCTCTCACTATTGGAATTACCGGTAGCAATGGTAAAACAACAACAACAATGCTCACCCATCATTTATTAAAATCGGCAGGTTTGAATGTAGGTTTAGGAGGAAATATCGGGAAGAGTTTCGCCTGGCAGGTTGCCGAAAATAAATTTGATGCATACGTTCTTGAATTAAGCAGTTTTCAGTTAGACGGAATAATAGATTACAGACCTGATATCGCCATCATAACCAATATTAGTCCGGATCATTTAGACAGGTATGAATATAAATATGAGAATTATATCAATTCAAAGTTCCGGATAACAATGAACCAGACTGAAACTGATTATCTGATTTACGATGCAGATGATGAAGCAAGTACAGAATGGTTAAAGAATAATAAAACAAAAGCAAAATTAATTCCTTTTTCATTGACTAAATCATTCGATGAAGGGGCTTCTATAAATAACAACAAAATGGAAATAAAGATTAACCAGGAAGAGTTTACAATGGAAACAGAATACATTGCGTTAGAAGGAAAACATAATATGAAAAATGCAATGGCAGCAAGCTCTGTAGCAAAATTGATGCAAATTAGAAATGCAACAATTCGCGAAAGTTTATCAAATTTTCAAGGTGTTGAACATCGTTTAGAAAAAGTATTAAAAATCCAGAATGTACAGTACATCAATGATTCTAAAGCAACAAATGTAAACGCCACTTTTTTTGCCTTAGACAGTATGAATGTTCCAACTGTTTGGATTGTAGGAGGTGTTGATAAAGGCAATGACTACAATGAATTGATGTCATTAGTACGCGAAAAAGTAAAAGCAATTATCTGCCTGGGAATCGATAATCGTAAAATTATAGAATCTTTTGGAAATGTTGTGGACATAATGGTGGAAGTAAATAATATGAATGATGCTGTGAAAACGGCACAAAGATTAACAGAAAAAGGTGATGCTGTTTTATTATCTCCGGCTTGTGCTAGTTTCGACTTATTTGAAAACTACGAAGACAGAGGGAAACAATTTAAGCAAGCGGTACATAACTTGTAATATAGTTTAAAGTTTAAAGTTTCTCGTTATGTGGAAACTTGAAATCTAAAACAAGAAAACCTGAAACAAAAGAATTATGAAAGAGCTGGTAAACAAATTAAAAGGAGACAGGGTAATATGGTCATTCGTGGCTTTATTAGCACTGTTTTCGTTTATGCCTGTTTTTAGTGCAAGTAGTAATCTGGCTTATATCGGGCACGGTACAGGAAATACACTGGGTTATTTGATTAAACATTTGGCTCATATTTGTATTGGATTTTTAATTATTTACTGGGTGCATAAAGTGCCATATCATTATTTCAGGGCTATATCAAAAATAGCGTTGCCTGTTGTTTGGTTTTTACTCGTTTATACATTGTTAAAGGGAACAGTAATCGCGGGAGCTAATGCAAGTCGTTGGATTCAGGTTCCTTTTATTGGAATCACATTTCAAACGTCAACTTTAGCATCTATCGTTCTTTTTATTTTTGTAGCACGTTATTTATCTAAAACTAAAGAAGAAAATGAACCTTTTCAGGTTTCATTAGTACAGCTTTGGATTCCGGTCTTTATTACCCTGGCACTTATTTTACCAGCAAACTTCTCTACAACAGCGTTGATTTTTTGTATGGTAATAATGCTAACTTTTATTGGTAAATATCCATTAAAATATATTGGTTTTATTATTGGTTCTGGTATTGCAATGCTGATGTTTTTTTTATTAGTAGCAAAAGCATTCCCGGATTCAAGATTTTTTAGCAGAGTTGGAACTTGGGGAAGCCGTATTGAAAACTTCACCACAGACAAACCTGACGAAGATGATTATCAGATTGAAAAGGCAAAAATAGCTATTGCATCAGGAAGATTAGGTGGTTTGGGGCCAGGTAAAAGTGTGCAGAAAAACTTTTTGCCACAATCATCTTCTGATTTTATTTATGCAATTGTAGTAGAAGAATATGGATTGGTAGGAGGAGTTTCTATCCTGCTTTTATATTTATTATTGCTGTTTAGATTTGTAATTGCATCACATAAAGCAAATACACTTTTTGGGAAATTGGTTGTAGTTGGACTCGGTTTTCCAATGATATTTCAGGCAATGATTAATATGGCTGTTGCAGTTGAATTATTGCCGGTAACAGGACAAACCCTTCCACTTATAAGTAGCGGAGGTAGTTCAATCTGGATGACTTGTTTTTCTTTGGGAATCATTATTAGTGTAACTAAGAAAGAAGAAGAAATCGCTGAAGAGAAAGAAGAGAAAGAAAGAAGAAAAGAAGCGCTTCAAAGGTTAATTGATAAAGAATTGGCAGAAGAAGATTTGGCTGCTAATGAAATATATGAAGAAGAAGAAATGTATTCAATTCTGGATAATTCTAAAAATCCGATGAATGCAGTATTGAACAAATAAAATTAGAAAAGAATAGTTTAAGAACTATAACTTTTAAAAATATGACAAAGTATAGATTCATACTAAGTGGTGGTGGAACAGGAGGACATATTTATCCTGCAATTGCGATTGCAAACGAATTAAAATTACAATTTCCTGATGCTGAATTTCTTTTTGTAGGTGCCAAAGATAAAATGGAGATGCAAAAAGTCCCTCAGTCAGGATACGAGATAAAAGGGCTTTGGATTGCTGGTTTACAGCGAAAACTGACTTTGCAAAATCTGATCTTTCCATTAAAGTTAGCATCAAGTTTGTTAGAGTCAAAAAGAATTATCAGGCAATTTAAACCCAATGTAGTTATTGGTACAGGTGGTTTTGCAAGCGGACCTTTATTGCAGGCAGCAGGCTCGGCCGGAATACCTACAGTAATTCAGGAACAAAATTCATTTCCCGGGATAACAAATAAGCTGCTGAGCAAAAAAGCAAATGCAATTTGTGTAGCTTATGAGAATTTAGAACGTTTTTTTCCAAAAGAAAAAATTGTTTTAACAGGAAATCCGGTTCGTCAGGATTTGATTGATATTGATACAAAACGTAATGATGCTATTGCTTTTTATGGTTTAGATCCGAATAAAAAAACGCTGTTGGTTTTAGGTGGAAGTTTAGGTGCCAGGAGAGTTAATCAGCTAATCGAAAAAGAACTGGATAATTTTCTTTCGCAAAATGTACAGGTAATTTGGCAATGCGGAAAATTATATTTTGAGGATTATAAAAAATACAATCAGCAGGATGTAAAAGTAGTCGATTTCATTGAAAGAATGGATTTTGTTTATGCTGCTGCAGATGTGATTATTTCCCGGGCAGGGGCATCATCAGTTTCAGAATTATGTATTGTTGGAAAGCCGGTTATTTTTATACCGTCGCCAAATGTAGCAGAAGATCATCAGACCAAAAATGCTCAGGCAATAGTAGATGCAAAAGGCGCAATCTTATTAAGGGAATCAGAATTAGACAGTCAGTTTAGTATTGTTTTTGAAGCACTTTTAAAGGATGAGGGAAAACAAAATCAATTAAGCGATAATATTAAAAAACTCGCCAGACCAAATGCTACAAAAGTAATTGTAGATGAAATTAGAAAGTTGTTATAATATAACTTTTTAGCTTAATTATAGAACAAAATAAAAAAATCATAACGTTATTTTTAAGCGTTTTGAGTTGTTAAATAATAAAAAATATAAAGGCTTAATTACTAGTTTTTTATAAACGTAAAATAGCTCAAAATAAAAATCAAATGAATTTAAATCAAATACAAAACGTTTATTTTATTGGTATCGGAGGAATCGGAATGAGTGCCCTGGCCCGTTATTTTAAATATATCGGGAAAAAAGTTTCGGGTTATGATAAAACTCCCTCAATGCTTACAAATGAATTGATTGAAAGTGGTATTGATATTCATTTTGAAGATAATATTAGTTTGATTCCATCTGATTATTATGTAGAAAATACGCTGGTGATTTTTACACCGGCAGTTCCTATGACGCATTCAGAGTGGAATTACTTTATTGAAAGACAGTATCAGGTTAAAAAACGTGCAGAAGTTTTAGGTATTATTACTAAAGGAACGTTTAGTTTTGCAGTGGCAGGAACACACGGAAAAACGACTACTTCTAGTATCTTGGGTCATATTTTGTATGAAAGTGGGGCAGATGTTACGGCATTTGTTGGCGGAATTGTTGAGAATTATAATTCAAATCTAATTGGAAACGGAAAAACAGTAACAGTTGTCGAAGCAGATGAATTTGACAGATCGTTTTTACATTTACACCCCAATATTGCTTGCATAACATCGATGGATGCAGATCATTTGGATATTTACGGGACCAGTGATGCTATAGAAGCTTCTTTTGTAGAATTTGCCTCCAAAGTTGAAGATAAAAATAATCTCTTTATTACTAAAGAATTGCCTTTGGATGGAGTTCAGTGTGCGATTAATGAGGAAGCTGTTTACAAGGCCTTTAATGTTAGGATAGAAGATGGAAGTTACGTTTTTGATGTGCAAACACCATCAGAAATTATAAAGGATTTGCGTTTTGGACTGCCAGGGAAGCATAATTTGATGAATGCATTGATGGCTATCGCAATGTCAAAAACTTTTGGAACATCAACAGATGCAATTGTAAAAGCGCTGGCTTCTTTTAACGGAATCAGAAGACGTTTTTCATATCAGATCAAATCTGAAAATTTAGTTTATATAGATGATTATGCGCATCATCCAACAGAGATAAATGCTGTAAATCAAGCGGTTAGGGAGCTGTATCCAGATCGAAAAGTGCTGGCGGTTTTTCAGCCGCATTTATTCAGCAGGACGAAAGATTTTGTTGATGGATTTGCAGAAAGTTTGTCGCAGTTTGACGAAGTCTTTTTAATGGATATATATCCGGCAAGAGAGCTTCCGATGGAAGGGGTTACCTCTGAATGGCTGTTGGCTAAGATGACTAATTCGAATAAAAAAATTGTTGCAAAAGAAGATTTATTAGCCGAAATTAAATCGAATGATGCGTCGGTAATTGTAACAATCGGAGCTGGTGATATTGGAGAGATGGTACCATCAATTAAAGCAATTTTAAATGAAAATATTTAATTGGACAAATATAAGATTAGTATTCATTTTAGGGCTTGTTGTCTTTCTGTATTCGTTTGCCCAACACCGAAACGGAGACAGAAAATTGAAGAAATCTGAGGTTATTTTTGTAGGAGAGAACAAGCTTTTTGTGAAGCCTGAAACGGTTAATAAATTGTTGATAGAAAATAAAAGAGACGCTTCCAGTATCCGAAAAGATGAGTTAGATTTGAATAAAATAGAGAAAAGCATCGATACACAAGAGATGGTTGAGAAATCAGATGTTTTTGTAAGTATTGATGGAGTGCTTAAAGCGCGGGTAAAACAGAGAACACCAATAGCAAGAATTTATGATGGTGGAAGCTCTTTCTATATTGACTATGAAGGAAATAAAATGCCTTTGTCAGACAATTTTACGGCGCGTGTTCCTCTTGTTTCGGGAACAATAAATAAAAAAAATAACGAAGATTTAGCTGCCCTATTTCGCACAATTTATGACGATGCGTTTTTGAAAAAAAACATCATTGCAATAGAAATTATGCCTAATGGTAGCTTAAAAATGTTTAATAGAAATTATAATTACTTCATTGATTTTGGAAGAACAATGAATGTGGATCAAAAATTCAGGAATTATAAAGCTTTTTTTCAAAAGGCTGTTTTAGATAGTTCGTTATCTAAATACAATAAAATTGATCTGAGGTTTACGGAACAAGTAGTTTGCACAAAATAATAGAAAATGGAAAAAGATAACATTGCAGTAGGTCTAGATATTGGAACAACCAAGATAGTTGCCATGATAGGCAAGAAAAATGAATATGGCAAATTAGAAATCCTGGGCATTGGTAAATCCAAAAGTCTGGGTGTTGCAAGAGGCGTTGTAAATAACATCACCCAAACTATTCAATCGATTCAGCAAGCTATTCTTGAAGCCGAAACTAATTCAGGTTACAAAATTAAAGATGTGGTTGTGGGCATTGCAGGACAGCACATCAGAAGTATTCAGCATACCGATTACATAAGCCGAAATAATCCGGAAGAAGTTATTGGCGAAAAAGATATTCAGCTTTTGATTGACCAGGTAAATAAACTGGCTATGTTGCCTGGAGAGGAAATTATTCATGTTTTGCCGCAGGAATTTAAAATCGATGGACAATCTGAAATAAAGGAACCAATAGGAATGTACGGCGGAAGACTGGAATCTAGTTTTCACGTTGTAGTGGGGCAGGCATCATCAATCCGAAATGTTGGCAGATGTATTCAAAGCTCAGGAATTGAATTATCAGGATTAACATTAGAACCGTTAGCTTCTGCTGATGCTGTTTTAAGCCAGGAAGAAAAAGAAGCTGGTGTTGCGCTTATCGATATCGGTGGGGGAACAACAGATTTAGCTATTTTTAAAGATGGAATCATTCGTCATACTGCTGTAATTCCTTTTGGAGGGAATGTAATTACAGAAGATATCAAGGAGGGATGTTCTATTATTGAAAAGCAGGCTGAGCTTTTAAAAATAAAATTCGGATCTGCCTGGCCGGGAGAAAATAAAGATAACGAAATTGTTTCTATTCCGGGATTAAGAGGAAGAGAACCAAAAGAGATTTCACTTAAAAATCTATCCAAAATTATTCACGCTCGTGTGGTAGAAATAATTGAACAGGTTTTCTCTGAAATTAAAGCTTATGGACATGAAGATCCACGTAAAAAATTAATCGCCGGAATTGTTCTTACTGGTGGCGGTGCGCAGTTAAAACACATTAAGCAATTAGTAGAATATATCACAGGTATGGATACCAGAATTGGATATCCAAACGAGCATTTAGCTGGTAACTCCAGCGAGGAAATTTCAAGTCCATTGTTTGCAACTGCAGTTGGGTTGGTAATGAACAGTATTGAAAATAGTACACAAAGTGCTGTCAGAATGGAAGTTGTAAATGAGCAGCCAAAAGTGGTTTACAGAAATGTTCCTCCAGTGACGCAACAGCGATACGAAGTTGAAGAAAACTACGTTGAAAGAATGGAAACGGTTGAACAATCAAGAGAAGTTAGAAGTAATGTTGCTGTTGAGGAATCTACAGAAACTAAAATAAGA
This sequence comes from Flavobacterium flavigenum, assembly GCF_027111255.2. NCBI lineage: Bacteria > Pseudomonadati > Bacteroidota > Flavobacteriia > Flavobacteriales > Flavobacteriaceae > Flavobacterium > Flavobacterium flavigenum. The sequence goes on from NZ_CP114285.2 coordinate 3,974,953, forward strand.
AAATCGTTTTTTGACAGATATGTCGATAAAATCAAAGATTTTTTAGATAACGCAGAATAAAAAGAATAAGAGAAAAGGAATTACTATTGGCCCCAAGTCAAGAGTAAAAAATGTATTAAATAAGAATTTCAAAACCAAAAAGATGATGAGCAACTCAGAATTTGGAAGCATTTCATTTGATTTACCAAAAAACCAATCAAATGTCATCAAAGTAATAGGTGTAGGAGGGGGCGGAAGTAACGCAATTAATCACATGTTCCAGCAAGGAATAAAAGGTGTAGATTTTATCGTTTGTAATACTGATTCGCAAGCATTACAAAATAGTTCTGTTCCAAACAAAATTCAATTAGGGGTGAATTTGACAGAAGGTCTTGGAGCAGGAGCTAATCCTGATGTAGGGCAACAGTCTGCTATTGAAAGTATCGCTGATATCGAAAAAATGCTGGATCGTAATACCAAAATGGTATTTATTACCGCTGGTATGGGCGGCGGAACTGGTACAGGGGCTGCTCCGGTAATTGCGCAATTGGCAAAAGAGAGAGAAATTTTAACAGTTGGTATTGTAACAATTCCTTTTCAGTTTGAAGGGAAAGTGCGTCAGGAACAAGCACTTTTAGGAATCGAAAAGCTGCGTAAACAAGTAGACTCGTTAATTGTAATCAATAATAATAAATTAAGGGAAGTATACGGAAATCTTGGTTTTAAAGCCGGATTCTCGAAAGCTGATGAAGTATTGGCAACGGCCTCAAGAGGTATTGCAGAAGTAATTACGCATCACTATACTCAAAATATCGATTTACGTGATGCTAAAACTGTTTTGTCAAATAGTGGAACAGCTATCATGGGATCTTCTGTAGCTACTGGCGAAAACAGGGCTAAAGAAGCTATTGTTTCAGCATTGGATTCTCCATTATTAAATGACAACAAAATCACAGGAGCCAAAAACGTATTGTTGCTTATCGTTTCTGGATCAGACGAAATTACGCTGGATGAAATTGGAGAAATCAATGATCATATTCAGGCAGAAGCAGGTTATAATGCCAATATTATCATGGGAGTTGGTGAAGACGAATCTCTGGGTGAAGCTATTGCTGTAACTATTATCGCAACTGGTTTTGATGTTGAACAACAAAACGAGATTGTAAATACTGAGCCTAAAAAAATCATTCATACATTAGAAGATGAGCAAAGAAGTGTTCATAATCTAACAAACAGACCGCTTGCTTCTTTTGATTTAAATGCTGAAACACCTATTGCAAAACCAGAAGAGAAAGTTGTTTTTGATTTGATGGAAGATACAAATGCTCCGGTAATACCTACTCCAACAACTCCAGTTGCTGTTGCTCCAACTATGAATCAGGAAGAGTTAGTGGTAATGTCAGAGTTTATAAAAAATCTTGATGTAACTTTTGAAATTGTTTCGCCAATTACAGATATAGATTTTACAATTTCAACCCCGGAGGTAAAGACTTTTCAGGAAACACAAGCCCCGCAAAGAATTTTCGAGAAGCAGGAACAAACTACATTTTCATTTGATTTGCCTCTTTTCAGAGCTGAACCAGAAGTAAAGAAAGAGCCAGTTGTAGAGGATAATAAAATTTTATTCGAACTGACAAATGAAACCCGTAACATAAAAGTTAATGAACCAGTTTCTTTTGTGCCGGTTACAGAACTTTCCGAAAATGGGATTATAAAGTATTCCTTAGAAGAATATATGGAGGTGGAGAACGATTTAATCGCATCAAAACCGGTTGAAAAAGTGATAGAAGATGTAATTCCTGAAGAATTAAATATCACATTGAAACCAAAAACTGAATTTGCAAGCGAACCTGACTTTTCAGCAGTTTCAAATGTTTCTCCAATGGAATTGACAATTGAGGAAACGTTGCGTCTAAGAGCTGAGGAGAGAAGAAGAAAACTAAAGGAATTCAATTATAAATTTCATAACAATGTTTCCAGAATTGATGAACTTGAAAAAGAACCGGCATATAAAAGATTAGGAATCGATTTGTCGAATTCTCAATCAAATAATACCAATTCAAGAATTTCAGTTGGTACAGACAGTAATAATGATTTGCAGTTGCGTTCAAATAATTCGTTTTTGCACGACAACGTAGATTAGTTTTAAAAATCTAAATATTTGGATAGCCCGAAAATTGGATTTAATTTTCGGGTTATTTTTTTTATCTTCGCACAGAATTTAAAATTTGACTTTTTTAAATAGACATTCAGACGTCTGTTATTTTCACAAACAAAGTCAAAATAATCCAATTAATATAGCAATGATAAGCAGCTTGCTTATTTAAATAAAATATAAGATGAGTTTACAAGCACAAATCATGGATGAGATTAAAACCGCCATGAAAGCAAAAGATACGGTAGCTTTAGAAGCTTTAAGGGCAGTTAAGTCGGAATTATTATTGGCCTCAACATCATCAGGGTCTAAAGAAGAATTAACTGAGGATGAAGAGATAAAACTACTTCAGCGATTGGTAAAAACGCGTAAAGAAAGTGCCAGGATTTTTACTGAACAAAACCGTCCTGATTTAGCTGAACCTGAATTGGCTCAGGTTGCCGTAATTGAGAAGTTTTTGCCTGCTCAGTTAAGTGAAGAAGAAGTGGAAGCTGTGATAGCAAAAATTATTGCCGAAACAGGAGCTTCAGGAATTGCTTCAATGGGTAAAGTAATGGGATTAGCATCTGCTCAACTAGGTGGAACTGCTGAAGGCAAAACCATTTCTACGATTGTTAAAAAATTACTTTCGTAATAATAAAAATTATAAATATCTCAGATTCTTAATTTCAATCTCTAAAATGGATTTTGAATTTGATTATTTAATATTGATCGCGTAGTTCAACTGGATAGAATATCAGATTTCGGCTCTGAGGGTTGGGGGTTCGAACCCCTCCGCGATCACTTTGAAAGGACAAAGGAGAGAAATTTTTCTTCTTTGTCTTTTTTTTAGGAGCTGTTTCCAGCCATCCGCTATATCTTTCCCTGCCTAAAGAAGTCAGGCAAAGGATGCCACTTCTGTCTGGGCTACTGTGTTGGATCTTGATAAAGTATTATTCCTCAAAAACTTTCTCTGTATCAACCGGATTATTTTCCTGATATATTTTTTTCCCAATTATACCTTTGTCACCCAATGCACGTCCTTTAATTAGCCATGCAATACCAAAAGCAAAAAGAGAAAGAGATTCAAAAATCAAAGTTGAATAGGTATAAAGTTTCAGAATTTCTGAAACCGGTACCATAATTACAAATGCAATAATCGAATAACCACAGAATCTGTAAATGTTATTTTCGTTTAAAATACTTTTAGGACTTCGGGTTTCATTATGTTGCCCAACGGTAAAAACGTTGATAGCCAATAAAGCCATTATTAGGAATAATATAGCAGCACAACCATAATGAAGCCAGCCAAGATATTTTTCTTGGTATGGAATTAAAGTGTAAATTTTATTAGCAAAATCATTTGGGTTTGTCGGAAATAATGCCACACCCGCAGCCATAATTCCGGCAATATTAGTTAGTAAGTTATCGTTTTTCCAGATGGATGCATTTCCAGAGCCTCTGTAACAAATTAAAAATAATCCAACAGCAAATAAAGTTCCTGTAAAAATTTCTCTAAGATTTGTATAATAATAATGGCTTATTGAAGGCTGAAGTTGAGTTTTGAAAAAAGGAAAAAATGATAAGCTAATTAGAAATATCGGAAGACTTATTCCTAAATATCCAATAGTGCGTCTGATTCTTCTATAAGTAAAAAGATGATATTTTTCAACTTTAACACCGTCCTGATCAATTTTCATAATGCGGAATCATTAGGAAGTGATAAACTTTAAGAATTTTGTTTTCTTGTAAACAAATTTTCCACAACCCAGGCCGGGCCAATTAGTAAAAACTGAAGGTCTTTTAAGAAAGAAGGTTTTTTTCCTTCAATATTATGTCCGTAAAATTGACCAATCCAGGCAATTATAAAAACGCCAATTGAAAATATCCACAAAGGAACGAATTGTGAGACGTAATGATTTACAATCAGGCAAATAGCTGAAAAAACGGCAATTTTTAAAGCCATAGCAACAGACAGCCGAATATAGAAAACCAGTACAAAAAGTAATACTGCTACAGCCCAGTTTTCGATTATTGGCGTTTTGAGTCGTAAAGTATTAGCAATTAAATTGCTTGGGATACTCATGAGTAAACCTACGATAGAAAAGTAGATGGCCGGTACACACACATAATGTATGGCTTTATTTTTGGGATTCTGATGACTAACAGCGTATTCTTCAAACCATTGTTCTAATGTTTTCATTTTTTGAGGTTTAGGAATTCTATCAAATCTATTAAATATTTTTGAGTTAGCCACAAATTTTGTACTGATTCTATTTTTTCAAATTTGTGAATATCTATTTTGTAAAAAAGTGAGTTTTATTTCTGCTAAAATCTATCTTTGGCATCCTTAAAAAAATAAATATGAGTGCAATTTGGTATGAATGCAAGGTAAAATATAGAAAAACTGATGATATTGGATCGCAAAAGGTCACAACAGAACCTTATTTAGTGGATGCAATATCTTATACGGAAGCTGAAAGCAGAATCAATGAAGAAATGAAAGCTTATGTGAGCGAAGAATTTAAAATCACAAACATAAAAGTCGCAAATTATGCAGAAATTCATCCGTTCGAAAATGCAGACCGTTGGTTTAAATCAAAAGTTTCTTTAATAGCTTTTGATGAAGAGAGCGGAAAAGAACGCAAAACCAACATGTATATACTGGTACAGGCTAATGATGTAAAAGAAGCTTATGATAATACTGTTGCGGTTATGAAAAATACTATGGGAGATTATACTATTCCCGCAATTTCAGAGTCACCAATTATGGATGTTTTCCCTTATTTCAGTGGAGAAGAGGAAGATTTAGAACTATTAGAAAGATTCAATACGCTCAAGGCCTCAAAACCCGAATTAGTAGCTGCGGGAGAATCACAAGAAGATTATTTTGAAACTGAGAATGAATAAATCATGATAATTAAAAAAGGAAGAAAACAAAGCAGTTTTCTTCCTTTTTTAATTAGTAAGCACAGATTAGAATATTTTGCTGACCAGTTAAAATGACCTCAATAGCCAGATTGTATCCATTTTTGTAAAATCAGAAAAAAGATAGCAACGATAAGAAATACAATCCAAATTCCAAGTAGCATTTTTTTGGTCATTTTTAATTTTTTCTTTAATTGAGATTATTTTATAATTCAGTTTTATCATTTATTTTAACTGTTTTCGCGTTTATTTTAGCTTAAAAGCACATTAAAAAATAAGTATTATTGGTTAAAACAGTTTTTTATGTAAAATTTTATATTTTTTTAACTGTTCAATATTACAAAATTAAATCGATTAAGTGTAAAATAAATCGGTAAAAAACGTATTATTTCTTATTTGACAATATAAAGAATGCTTTGGTGTCTATAATTTGATTTCTGTAGTCTATTTTTATAATATCATTAATTTATTTGAAAAGGGGAAATAATAATGATTAATGTGTAAATTACTTACAGGGAGATGAGGATTTACTTTTGGTTATAATTAAAAGCATTGTCCCATAATTCGTCAATTTTGATAAGTGCATCTTCAAGGGCAATGACTTTCCACTTACCATTAGTTTCAATTCCAAGTCCAATGTTTTTTAATTTTAGTAAGGCTTCTTTTGTGTTAAAATCAAGATTCGTATTTAATTTATTTTTAAACCAGGTCTCTATTTGATCATCAATTTCTTTGGCGGTTAACGGATTTTTACTTCTGTGTAAAAAAGAATATGCCAAAATAGTTTCTTTGAGTACTTCTTCTTCGGATGAATTTAAAAGTGAATAAAATGCACCGCTATTATTTCCAATATTTTTAAAATACAGGCTGTCAGAAAGCATTTTAGAGTACCTGATTTTCTTATTCACAAAATTATTATATTGGCGAAAACAATATGCAGATAAAATTCCCAATGCAATTAATCCCTGATTTAGAGAGGTTTTACTATTTAATAAATCAATAGCTTCTCCTGTTCTGTAAGCTTCGTACATATTAATCAAGGCAGGGATCACTTTTGCACTTAGTAATGAAATTCCACCAAATATTCCAGGCACCCAAAGTAAAAGTTTGTCTGTAGTAGACATTTTTGGAATGGCATTTGGGAAAATCGTTTCAAGATCATTTTTAGGAACGCGCTTAAAAATTTTCAGAACAATTGATCCGGGATCAACAGGCATTTTTCCCAGCTTTACTTTTTTTGTAGTAAGATAATCAGCATCGTTATAATTTAGGTAAATCATGACGCGCTCATAGTATTCGATCTCAATTTCTTTTTTCCAGAAAATATATTTTTTTACTTTTTCTTTGATTTTATGTTGCCCGCGAACATAAAGTTCATAGTCTTTGAAGGCATTAAGATCTATTGAAAGTTTTAAGCCAATTAAATCAGATTCCTTAAATGCTTTATCTAAGGTTTCTTGCCCGACACGCCTGTAGTTGCCGTTTTTTAAAACTTTTAGAAGTGTCTCCTTAAAAATTAAATAGTTGCTTTTTCCAATATATATTTCACGTTCTTTCTCACTTAAATCAGGATCGAATAAGCCATAGTTTTGTTTTAGGTTCCGATTAAGGTTAAAAGTTTCATAATGATAATAGTGTTCGATGATGTCGAATAACTTTTTAAAATCTTCTACTTTTTTCTGATCTTCTGCAAAAGCAGCTATTTGTTGATCGAGTAAAAATTCCTTATTGAAAGGAATGTAATTTTCTCGTCTCATAAGAGTATTGGGCTTTAATTTTTTCAGGGTATTTTAAACACAAAAATACCACCCTAAATTTGATTTTTGAGTGGTATTTGTATAAAGTTTATTTTATGATTTTAATATTCTAAAACGTCCCGGATACTTATCCCATAAGCTTTTTTTATTGCCGTAATAGTCCATAAAATCTTCACAGACGAAAACGGCATGTGCATTTGACCACGCCACAACTCCGCAAAATTCACCTCCTGTAAGACGTTTTAGTTCCTGAACCTGCTTGCCTTTTTGAAATCCTAAATATTTATAAATAGTTGGAGTGTGTATTTCACCCGCTTCTAAATCTTCGAGAGCCTTATCAAAAGTCTTTTCTTTATCTAAAATTTGCTTGTATTTTGCCATTACCGCATAAGCCAATACCGCATAATCGGTTATTTTTTTACTGTCTTCATTCGGTTTAATAAATACAAATCCGGCAGAAAATTCGGCTTTATTTAATTCATCTGTTTTTAATTGAAACGTGGCATTATTTTTTAAAGTTATTTGATATAAATTATCATTTAATTTTTCAGTAATGAAAAGATTGTCCAATCCATAAATATTTAGTGAAGCTTTGATAAGAGCAATTGAAGAGCAGTTGGGACGTTCTCCCTGCTTGAAACTTTCAAATATTTTATCAGAACTGAGTTGAGCGTGAGAATTTGAACAGAAAAATATTAAAAATAAAAATGTCGAAATAATAGATCGCATTAGGATTAGGTATTATAATTTGTTTTTTAAAAAGATTGGAAAATGTGGCTTTGCAAAGCTATAAAAATCAGCTCACAATTGATGCTTTTAATAATTAATTTTCAGTACCACAGTTATTGCGAAATATTGCATAATGATTTAACAGGATTCTGTATACAGGGCAGAAAGATAGATCGTTACGGTATTTTTTCTGTTTAGGTAGGATTGCAAATAGCTATAGCGAATTCTGGATTTGTTAATAGAAGCCAATGCAAAAGAGGTCGTTGCCGGAGAGTAATCTATTACAATAGTTAAGTATGATAATGGAATAAGAGAGTCTATTCACATTATTTTTTATTATTGATTAAGAAGTAATTTAGATAAGAGTTAAATAAAAAATGAGATTCAAATCTTTTTACAGATTCAAATCTCACTAATTATTCCAAAAAAAGTTCTTCATTTACAATTCCTTGCGGATTAACTAAAAATGATGGTTAAAATTATTCTTTGCAAGGATATAACTATTTTTGATTCTGGCTATACGTATAAATACCTGTTTTTTGTTTAGAATGTATATTTTTTAAATTTATTTATGATTAATCTTCCCATTTTTTAGTATCGCTTTTATTGATTCCCCAACGTATTCCTAAAAGTGAAACTAGGTCTTTTGATGAATCTGAAGTGAAATTTTTACCAAATCCTCCTGTTATATAATAATTTGCGTTGATTTTGTATTGTATTAATCCCACAGACCGATAATCTTTGCCATTTCCATTTCTTCTTATATACTCATAGCCAAATGAAAAAGAATTGATATCAATTTGTATTTTACTTCCATAATCAAAATATTCAAACTGATCTGAAAAGTTTTTAGTGTCTTCATTATAAACAGAACTATCTTTTATATATCTGATAAAGCCATAAATATTAAGATAAGATTTATCAATTTTAGGAGACCAGGTTACAGTACTCCACACTCCAGTTCTGTCTTTTTGATTGCTATTGTGATTATTACCATCATATAAAGTGCTATATGCCGCAGCGAGATCAAGAGTCAATAGAGGTCTTTTTAAAAGCTCTGCAAAATCGCTTGCTTCAACAGTTGGCAATGATTCCAGTATTTTAGCATACTGTTCATTATATTCTATAAGGTTAGTGACTTTATTTAGATTAGGGAAATCTCTTGCCATAATCAGGTCAGCTTTAGTAATCATTTCGTCCGTAGTGTTTCTAATAGCTTCGTAAGCTTTTTGCATATCTTCTTTCTTTTTGCGAAAAAGTGTAAATACATTTACGCTAAATCCTGCTCCTATATTAGTAGTGCTGTCAGTTCGATGGACTACTGCTGAAATATTAGGCCTTAAAAGTTTATCACTTGTAAATTGTTTAAAATCATCCACAGTTTTACCAATTCCATAATATTCAAGACCATTTAGTTTTCCTTTATTTAAGCTGAAATCAAAAGATAAATTCGATAGATTTTCAGTGTTTATATTAAAATCTTTGTAGTCAGGATTTGAAGTAACGATTGCTGCTGAATTATCCAGTAATGCTAAAGCTGTTGAATTAAGAATTTGCACTTCTTTTAAATCAACAGAATTTGCAGAATTTTGCGCCACGCTAATCTGTATCAGCAGTAAAAATAAGTAAGTAGTTAATTTTTTCATATCAAATCAATTAGTGCGACAAAATAAATCAGTTCTTTACTTTTAATATCTACCGGTCCTAAATCATAAGTTGAAAATTCCTCACTTGTACCATTGCAATCCTGTATTTTATAATTAAAAATTAATTTTTTTGCGTTTGCAATAATCTGTACTTTTGATGAAGCATTTAATGATTTATAACTAATATAAGTTTCAAAATAGAGTAGTCCTTTGTTGTGTGTAAATGATTGGGTTAGAGGAATTGAAGCATCCGTTAAATGCATTGGAGTAACAAACATCGGCTTTTGAACATTCACTCCATTTTGAAGATCTAAAAAAACTCTTGTGTACAATGGGATAAACCCCAGATTGTTTGATAGTTCAAAACTAAGTTTAATTTCGTCACAATTGGATGTGTTGTAAACTTTACTCATAATTAATTATTTTTAAGTTGCTATTTAGTCTTAACATTTATCTGGTAATATTACTACATTTTAAGAAAAATAACATGAGTATTTATACTGCATTTTATTACAAAAAGTCACGATTATTATAGTTTAAGTAATCAGGTTTGCTATAGATATGGAAATTACATAATCAGTTTAAATAAACTTTGCAAAATATATTGAAGAGCTTATGATTAAATTTGAGTAAAATTTTCAAACCTTAATTAAAATATAAACAGAACAATTTATTTATATATGAAAACTACAGAAACATCGAAACTTCAGAATTTCATTAGAATATTCCTCGGATTATTTATGATAACAGCCGCAATAGGTCATTTTACTTTTCAAAGAGATGATTTTCAGGCACAGGTTCCCAATTGGATTCCTCTTGATAAAGATTTGGTGGTAATACTTTCTGGGTTAGTAGAGATACTATTAGGCTTGGCGATGCTGTTTTTAACGAAGTATAAAGCTAAGGTCGGAATTGCACTTGCCTTATTTTACATTTTAATTTTCCCTGGAAATATTGCACAATATGTAAACGGCACTCCTGCTTTTGGTCTTGATACTGATCAGGCTCGCTTGATCCGGTTATTTTTTCAGCCTGTTTTGATTTTTTTAGCGTTATGGTCTACCGGAGCCTTATTCGGGAATAAAAAGGTATAATTAAAGTTTTAAGTTGAATAATTATAATTTTTAGATTTAAAAAGACCAGTTCTCTTAAGGCATTATTTTCTACATTTGTGCCTTATGAAAAAAGCTTTCCAATTCTTCGATTTTACCCAAAAGGTTAATTATAAAAATGAAATTTTAGCTGGTTTAACGGTTGCTATGACGATGATTCCAGAATCGTTGTCATTTGCTATTTTGGCAGGATTTCCACCTTTGGTAGGTTTGTATGCAGCTTTTATAGCTGGTTTGGTTACGGCAATTTTTGGCGGAAGACCCGGAATGATTTCGGGTGGGGCCGGAGCAACCGTAATCGTTTTGATTGCTCTTATGAAATCGCACGGAATAGAATATGTTTTTGCTGCCGTTGCTCTTGGAGGGGTAGTACAGATTTGTATTGGGCTTTTTAAACTCGGAAAATTTATCAGGCTGGTTCCGCAGCCTGTTATGTTTGGTTTTGTAAACGGATTGGCAGTTGTAATTTTCATGTCGCAATTGGAGCAGTTTAAAACAATGGTTAATGGTCAGGTCTCATGGCTTCAGGGAACTCCTTTGTATATAATGCTTGGTTTAGTTGCTTTGACAATCGCAATTGTTCTTATTTTTCCGAAGATTACTAAAACAGTTCCGGCATCTTTGGTTGCTATCATGGTAGTTTTCGCATTGGTAATTGTTTTTAATATTGAAACTAAGACTGTAGCAGATATTGCTTCGGTTGAGGGCGGATTTCCTCCATTTCATATTCCGAATATTCCATTTTCTTTTGAGACTTTAAAAGTTATATTTCCATATTCAGTAATTGTGGCGGCAGTAGGTTTAACTGAAGGTTTGCTGACACTGAATTTGGTGGATGAAATTACCGGAACAAGAGGAAACAGTAATCGCGAATGTATTGCTCAGGGAAGTTCAAATATTCTTAATGGTTTTTTCTACGGAATGGGAGGCTGTCCAATGATTGCACAGACTTTGGTAAATCTTGGCGCAGGTTCAAGAGCAAGACTTTCAGGAATTATTGGTGCTTTAACGATTTTAATAATCATACTTTTTGGTGCGCCTGTAATCGGGAAATTACCAATGGCGGCCTTAGTTGGCGTAATGATGATGGTGGCAATTACTACTTTTGAATGGGCAAGTTTCAAGATTATCAATAAAATGCCAAAACACGATATTTTCGTTGGAATTTTAGTAGCATTAATAACTATTGTATTGCATAATCTGGCTTTGGCTGTATTGATTGGTGTGATTATTTCGGCTTTGGTTTTTGCATGGGAAAGCGCTAAAAGAATTCGTGCCAAACATTTTATAGATGAAAACGGAATCAAAAATTACGAAATTTATGGACCTTTATTTTTTGGTTCAACAGCAGCTTTTCTGGAGAAATTCGATATTTTGAACGATCCGGATCATATTATTATAGATTTTAAAGAAAGCCGAGTTTCAGATATGTCAGCAATTGAAGCTTTAAATAATCTGACTAAAAAATACAATCAGCTAAATAAAGTTGTCGAATTAAAGCATTTAAGCGAAGATTGTCGTCAATTGCTGAAAAATGCGGATGCGGTTATTAATGTAAATATAGTTGAAGATCCCACTTATAAAGTGGTTTCTTGATAATTATAGAATGGGGTAATTTGCCAATTAAATAATTCAACAACCCGATAAGTTGCCACATTTTATAATTGTCACATTTTCAAATGATCTAATTGTATAAAGATTGATTTTTGTAACTTTGCAAAATGAAGTTGACAGAAACCTTAGAAGATTTTTACACAATCAAAGTAAACGGAATGCCCGAGAATCTTAAAAAAGAAATCGGACATTTTAATGTTTTTAAATTAGATGACTTTGTTGGAAGTATCTGCAAACCATTTCCATATACTAGAAAAGACTTTTATAAAATAAGTTTGATTATTGGAAAGAACAAAGTTCACTATGCTGATAAAGTAGTTGAAATTGAAGATCAGGCTTTGTTTTTTGCCAATCCGCAGATTCCCTATAATTGGGAACAGATTGATGAAAATCAAACTGGATTCTTCTGCATTTTTACCGATGCTTTTTTTAGCCAATACGGAAATTTAAAAGAATATCCATTATTCCAGCCAGGTGGAAATCCGATTGTTCCCATTTCAATGGAATTAGCCGAATCTCTAAAATTGGTTTACTTAAGAATGTTTGATGAAATCAATTCTGATTACGCTTTTAAATATGATATGCTTCGAAATCTGGTTTTCGAAATTATTCACCTTGCGCTTAAAACACAAACGGTAACTACTTCATTGTATAGTAAATCAAATGCGACAATTCGTATTTCTTCCTTGTTTTTAGAATTGTTAGAACGCCAGTTTCCGATAGAATCGATCACACAGCAGATTAATTTCCGCGCACCTTCAGAATATGCGAGTCAGTTAAATGTACATGTTAATCATCTCAATAAAGCTTTAAAAGAAACTACAGGAAAAACGACTTCGCAGATTATTTCCGAAAGAATTGTTCAGGAAGCGATGATTCTTTTAAAACAAACCAATTGGAATATTAATGAAATTGCCTGGTGTTTAGGATTCGAAGAATTGTCTCATTTTATCAATTTCTTCAAAAAAAATGTTCAGGTTTCGCCTAAAAATTATCGTTTAGCTGAAATTGTTTGATTTTTGCAACTTCTTACTTGATTGCTTTAATTTTTGAGAAGCACTTCGCTAATACCTTTGTCCTGTAATTATAAACGTAAAATTTAAAATCATGGGAAATAATGAAGTTTGGTTTGTCACAGGTGCTTCAAAAGGACTTGGATTAGAATTAGTTAAAAAGCTTTTAGCAGAAGGTTTTAAAGTAGCCGCAACTTCAAGAAGTGAATCTTCATTAATAAAAGAATTAGGGAATACATCTGAAAATTTCCTTCCTCTTGAAATGGATTTAGTAGATGAAAAAAGCGTGAAAAATGCTATAGACAAAACCGTAAATCATTTTAAAACAATTGATGTATTGGTAAATAATGCTGGTTACGGATTGTTAGGAGCTTTAGAAGAATTAACCGATGCTGAGGCCAGAAAAAATTACGAAGTAAATGTTTTCGGGTTATTAAACGTAATCAGACACACAGCACCAATTCTTCGTGCCAATCAATCAGGACATATTTTTAATATTTCTTCAATTGGAGGATATTACGGAGAATTTCCGGGGTGGGGAATTTACTGTTCTACAAAGTTTGCAGTTGCTGGTTTAACAGAATCTTTAGCAGCAGAAATAAAACCGTTTGGGGTTCATGCTACAATCGTTTATCCAGGTTATTTTAGAACCGATTTCTTAAAAGACAGTTCTTTATTACTGCCAGAAAACCCAATTGAGGAATATAAAGAAGTTAGACAATCTGAAAACGTACACAAAGAAGGAATCAACGGAAATCAGCCGGGAGATCCTGTAAAATTAGCGGAAGCTTTAATTAAAGTTAGTCAAGATGAAAATCCACCATTGCATTTATTTTTAGGTGAAGATGCTTTTAATATGGCAAACCAAAAAATAGTAAGTGTTCAGGGTGAATTAAGCCAATGGAAAACAGTTTCAGTTTCAACAGGATTTTAAATTATCATGATGGTGAAATTATAATATAAGTTTGAAGTAAAAAAAGACGCCAGATAGAAATTTCTATCTGGCGTTTTAACTCATAAAGAAGGTAAGAATAATTACATCATTCCCGGCATTCCGCCTCCCATTGGCATTCCGCCTCCGGCATTTTCTTCTTTAATATCAATTAATGCGCACTCTGTAGTTAAGATCATTCCAGAAACAGATGCAGCATTTTCTAATGCAACACGAGTTACTTTCTTAGGATCGATAATTCCGGCAGCTAACATATCTACATATTCGTCAGTTTTTGCGTTGTATCCAAAATCACCAGAACCTTCAGAAACTTTAGCTACAACAACAGAGCCTTCAAGACCTGCGTTTTCAACGATAGTTCTTAATGGAGATTCAACTGCGCGGGAAACGATTTGGATTCCTGTTGCTTCATCAGCGTTGTCAGCTTTTAATTCAGCCAAAGCAGCTTTAGCTCTTAATAATGCAACACCACCTCCGGCAACGATTCCTTCTTCAACAGCTGCACGAGTTGCGTGTAATGCATCATCAACTCTGTCTTTTTTCTCTTTCATTTCAACTTCAGAAGCTGCACCAACATAAAGAACTGCAACACCTCCGGCTAATTTAGCCAAACGCTCCTGTAATTTTTCTTTATCGTAATCAGATGTAGTCGTTTCCATCTGACCTTTAATTTGGTTCACGCGATTTTTGATAATATCAGCTTCACCTGCACCGCTTACAATTGTAGTATTGTCTTTATCGATAGAAACCTTTTTTGCAGTTCCTAACATTTCGATAGTTGTGTTTTCTAAAGTATAACCTCTTTCTTCAGAAATTACAGTTCCGCCAGTTAAGATTGCGATATCTTCTAACATTGCTTTTCTTCTGTCTCCAAAGCCTGGAGCTTTAACAGCAGCAATTTTAAGAGCTCCTCTTAATTTGTTTACTACTAAAGTAGAAAGCGCTTCGCCATCAACATCTTCAGCAATAATCAATAATGGTTTTCCTGATTGAGCAACTGGTTCTAAAACAGGTAGTAATTCTTTTAAAGAAGATACTTTTTTGTCGTATAATAAGATGTATGGAGAGTCTAATTCAACTTCCATTTTTTCCGGGTTTGTAACAAAGTAAGGAGAAAGATATCCTCTGTCAAACTGCATTCCTTCAACAACATCAACAAAAGTATCAGTTCCTTTAGCTTCTTCAACAGTAATAACACCTTCTTTTCCAACTTTAGCGAAAGCTGTAGCGATTAATTCACCAATAACTTCATCATTGTTTGCAGAGATAGCAGCAATTTGTTTGATTTTATCAGAATCACTTCCAACCACTTTAGCTTGTTTTGCTAAGTCAGCTACGATAGATTCGACAGCTTTATCTATACCACGTTTCAAATCCATTGGGTTTGCACCAGCAGCAACGTTTTTCAAACCTTCTTTTACGATAGCCTGAGCTAAAACAGTAGCAGTTGTCGTTCCGTCACCAGCTAAATCATTAGTTTTAGAAGCCACTTCTTTCACCATTTGTGCCCCCATGTTTTCTAGTGGGTCTTTTAATTCAATTTCTTTAGCAACAGAAACACCGTCTTTAGTAACATTTGGGCCACCAAATGATTTTCCGATAATTACGTTACGACCTTTTGGTCCCAGAGTCACTTTTACAGCGTTTGCTAATGCATCAACACCGCGTTTTAAACCGTCACGTGCTTCAATATCAAATTTTATATCTTTTGCCATTTTAATTTTTTGTTTAAAGTTTTAATTTGTTTAAAGTTACTTTAGTCTTAATTTTTAATACCGAGTACTTAATCTTATTTTTTTAGATGATTGCTAAAATATCATCCTCACGCATCATCAAATAATCAGTTCCTTCCAGTTTTAATTCTGTTCCGGCATATTTACCATAAAGAACAGTGTCACCAACTTTAACGGTCATAGTGTGATCTTTAGATCCGTTTCCAACTGCAACTACAGTTCCTTTTTGTGGTTTTTCTTTCGCAGTATCCGGAATAAAGATTCCTGATGCAGTTTTAGTTTCTGCAGCTACTGGCTCGATAAGTACGCGATCTGAAAGCGGTTTAATGTTTAAGGCCATGATTTTATATTATTATAGTTATACGTTTTTTAATGTTCAATAAGCTTTCAGAAATTGTGCCATGCTCATAAAACTGACATTTTTTCCTAAAAAAAATGCCAGCTTTGACAGGCTGGCATTTTATCTTTATTTTGTAAATTATTATTTAGCTGCAGGAGTTGCAGGAGCTGGAGTTCCCTGAGCCGGAGCAGCTGGTGTAGTTGCAGCAGGCGCTTCTGTTTTTTCAATAATTTTAGAATCAGTATCACTAAGTGATCCTGTAAAACTTAAACTTGAAAGCAAAATTAAAGCAATCAAAATAGTCGCTAATGTCCAGGTGCTTTTGTCTAAAAAGTCTGTTGTTTTTTGTACTCCACCTAACATTTGAGTTCCGCTAATTGTAGATGATAATCCTCCACCTTTAGGATTTTGGACCATAATTACTATAATCAATAGAAAACAAACTATTGTGATTAAAACTAAAAAAATTGAAAATGTGCTCATTACTTAATTATTGTTATTGTTATTTTGTTGTAAAATCTTTATGTCTGATATGCGGTCTGCAAAGAAAGTAATTTTTTCCGGATATTTCAAAATTAATATTTCATATGCTTGTATTGCTTTTGTGTATTTTTTTTGCTCCAAATATACTCTCGCTAAGGTTTCTGTCATTAAATAAGAATTATCTTCTTTATTTGAGTCAAGTTGTACCGCAGGATTTATTGCTGTTTGTTTTATAGGTGAAATTTTCGGATTTGTTTCGATGAACTTATCGATTATTTCTGCTTTTTTCTTTTTTTCTTCGTCAATCATTTCGTTTTCGACTATGTTTTCAACGTTTGTTTCTGTCTTTGCAGCTTCTATCGGACCTTCATTTGTCCTGTCAATTGGTTCTGGTCTTGCTAATTGCAGCCATTCCTGGAAAGAATGTTTTTCATTAACTGAAAAATCCAATGGTTTTCCTATTTCCAGATTTTCCTCGGCCGTTTTTACTGTTTCAGATACTTCAGTTTCTTTTGGTTCTTCAGCAGGAACTTCTTCAAAAATAACTGTTGTAGCTTCTTGTAATGAATTATATATTGACTCTTCAATGGGTTCAACTCTTACTTCAGGAAGTTCTTCTGAAATTTCCTCCTCTACAATTTCCTCAAAAAAAGTTCTTATTCCTTCCTTTTTAACTGTTATAGGTTCAATAACTGGTGTTTCTTCAATAGTTGGAGATACTTCTTTAAAAGACTCTAATGTTGACTGCTCAATCATGGAATCAATTGGATTGTCTTCAATTTTTACAGCCTCTTCAAAAGTAGTGTCTGTTATTTCTTTAAAAGAATCTAAAATGGCTTGCTCAGAAACGGGTTCAATTGATTTTTGTTCTATTTCTTCAGGTTCCGAATCTACGTTTGTGACTTCTTCAAAAGAATCTAAAATTGATTGTTCAGAAACCGGTTCAATTGTTTTTTCTTCAACTTTTACAGGTGATTCAAATGTTGTTATAGCTGTAGCTTCCTTAATAGAATCTAATATAGACTTTTCAACAGGATCGATGCGAAGTTCTGCCAGTTTCTTTTTTTCTTCTGCTAATACAATTTCACTGTCAAAAACAGTTATGTTTAAAAGATCTCTAAGTTTACGATCGTAATATTCTCCCTGTATGGAAGTGAAAGTCTCAGAAGTAATGAAGTCAAACAGAACCGAACGGTCTGCTGTATGCGCAGCTGTAACTTTTAAAGCATAATTATACTTAAAGCTGTTTTGATTATAAAGTCCTTTTAATCGCAATGCGCGGGCGCTTTGAAAATAGGGAAATTCAATTAAAACACTTCCTAATGCTTCTGTCTGCTTTTCTGTTATAGCATCAGGTTTGTTGATTAGGTAAGTATAATTTGTTACGTTCATTATTGATTATTTTAATTTTTAATTGGTGAGTTGATTTAAACGATTAAAGATTTTTTTACCATTTTGCCAATGACTCATTAAAAATGTCTTGCGTAATTCTTTCAAATATATCTTTTAGAGCTTCATTTAAAACGGCTCCTACAAGCTGCGACTGGGCAGGATAATCATGATAAAACTCAAATGTTTTTTCAAAATCATCTGTTTCTTTCTTTTTATTTGAAAAACGAACATTTACACGAATTGTTAAGCGGTTTTGAGAAGCCTGCTGGTCTGCTGTTGCTGTCATTGGGGTAATCCTGTAATCTATGATTTCTCCCTCATAAAGCAAATCCCCATTCACATTAACCAGATTTAAATTGGTTTGATTCATGATCAAATCCTGTAAAGCCAATGTAAACTGTCTGTCGATTCCAGGTTCAATCAAATCAGCATTATTCTGAAAAAAATTTACCTGAAATGTTTTTCCATCGATCTGTCCGGTACCTGTGAAATTATATATCGAGCAGCTGCTAAAAGTTGTAGCGATTAACAGGATTAAAATATATTTTAAGTTTTTCATTTTTTGTTTAAGAGTTGTTTTACCAGTTCGCTGACGTCCGGCTCAAAGATATTCATTTTCGTTTAAAAATATTTTACGTCTCTGAGGTTATTATAAATCGAATTGTTTAATTTTTCGATACAAAGTTCTTTCAGAAATGCCTAATTCATCTGCAGCGGCTTTGCGTTTTCCTTTATTTTTCTCTAATGACTTTTTAATCATTTCGATTTCTTTTTGCTCCAAACGTAAAATTTCTTCTTCTTCAATCGTTTCAGCGTCTAAATAATTATTGTGATTTTGTATGTGATAACTATCTTCATGTGTTGCCGGTGCCATTACAGCAGTTCTTGGTTCTTCTTCAAAATCAATTTCGCTATCGTTCTGCTGATTGCCATATATTTTTTGAATCAAATTTGGATTAATATCCTGAACTTTTGAAGAGCCGTTTTTCATGAGTTCCAAAGTGAGCTTTTTCAAATCATTCAGGTCGCTTTTCATATCAAAAAGCACCTTATATAATATGTCTCTTTCAGTACTGAAGTCACTTTCTTTTTTGCTGTCATTTATTACAGAAGGCAGGTTGCTTCCTTCAGCAGGAAGATAAGATTGTAAAGTTGCAAGATTAATATCACGATTGGTTTCTAAAACAGAAATCTGTTCTGCTACATTTCGAAGCTGACGAATATTTCCGCTCCATCTGAATTTTTGTAAAAGCTGTATAGCGCTATCATCCAGTCGCAAAGGCGGCATTTTGTATTTATGGGCAAAATCGGCTACAAACTTTCTGAATAATAAATGGATGTCTTCATTTCTTTCGCGTAAAGGCGGTAACGTAATGTCGACTGTACTGAGACGATAATACAAATCCTCACGGAATTTTCCTTTTTCAATTGCATTAAAAAGGTTGACATTTGTTGCCGCAACGATACGAACATTGGTTTTTTGAACCTGAGACGAACCTACTTTTATAAATTCACCATTTTCTAAAACACGTAACAGTCTTACCTGAGTGGTTAATGGAAGTTCTCCAACTTCATCGAGAAAAATTGTTCCGCCATCAGCCACTTCAAAATAACCTTCACGAGTGCTTGTTGCACCTGTAAAAGCACCTTTTTCGTGTCCAAAAAGTTCACTGTCAATTGTTCCTTCAGGGATTGCACCGCAGTTTACGGCAATATATTTACCATGCTTTCTGTGCGAAAGCGAATGGATTATTCTTGGAATGTTTTCTTTACCAACACCACTTTCCCCAGTCACCATAACCGAAATATCAGTTGGAGCAACCTGAATGGCTTTTTCGATAGCACGATTTAATTTCGGATCGTTACCAATAATCTCAAATCGTTGTTTTATTGCCTGAACTGTTTCCATATGTTTTGTTTCAAGTTTTTGATTGTTTCAGGTTTCAAGTTTTGCTTTTACCTCAAACTTGGCTTGTATGTTTTGTTTGCCACGAATTAAAATGAGTAACACAGGTTTTTAATCTGGACAAATAGTATTTAAAAATTAAATTAACCACAAATTACACAAATTAGCGCAAATTTTTTTTATGAATTTATTAATCGTTTATGTGTTAATGATTTATTTTGAAAGTTTGCAATTATTCCAACAGGAGTATCAGCTAGTTTCATATAATTTAAAACCTGTGCAAGATGATCATTACATACTTCTTTTACAGATTTCACTTCTAATATGATGTCATCATAAACTAGGAAATCGGCATAAAATCTGTGAGGCAAAATAACTCCTTTATATTCAATTGCAAATTCCTTCTCTCGTTGATAAGGAATTCTATGATTTTGGAATTCAACTTCTAATGCGTCTTTATATACAATTTCAAGTAAGCCTGGACCTAGTAATCTATGCACTTCCATACAGATGCCTATTATTTGGTAGTTTTCCTCTTTTTTATAATAATATTCAGTTGTATCAGTCATGCAAAATTAATTTGTGGAAATTTGCGAAATTTGCGGTTAAAAAAATCAATTCATAGAACTCAATCCAACAGCTTCACCTTTTAAAGTTCCACTAGTACAGCTTGTGATTTTTACATTTACGAAATCTCCAATTTTATAATCCTCTTTCGGGAACACAACCGTAATACTCTGAGAGTTTCTTCCAGAAAACTCAGCTGCCGATTTTTTAGAAACTTTTTCAACTAAAACTTCAACTGTTTTACCCACAAATTCCTCGCTCCTAAACCACGCGTGTTTTTGCTGTAAATCCACAATTTCCTGCAATCTTCTGGCTTTGGTTTCTTCCTCAACATCATCTTTCATTTTTCTTCCGGCCAGAGTTCCAGGACGTTCAGAATACGAATACATATAACCGAAGTTATATTTTACATATTCCATTAAACTCAAAGTATCCTGGTGGTCTTCTTCGGTTTCTGTTGGGAACCCGGCAATCATATCTTGCGAAATCGAAGCATCTGGAACAATTGCTCTGATTTTATCAATCAAAGCCATATATTCTTCACGGGAATGCAGACGATTCATTTCTTTTAAAATTCTATTGCTTCCAGATTGAACTGGCAAGTGAATGTGTTTGCAGATATTTGGATATTTCGCCATAACGTGCAAGATGCTCTCATGCATATCCTGCGGATTTGAAGTTGAAAAACGAATACGCATTTTAGGAAAACCAACAGCAACCATTTCCAGCAATTGATCAAAATCTACAGCTGTTGCTTTTTGCATCTCAGAAGCGTTTACAAAATCCTTTTTCAAACCGCCGCCGTACCAAAGGTAACTGTCAACGTTTTGTCCAAGAAGTGTGATTTCTTTAAAACCTTTGTTCCATAAATCCTGAATTTCGGCCATGATACTTTGCGGTTCACGGCTACGCTCACGTCCGCGAGTAAAAGGTACTACGCAAAACGTACACATATTATCGCAACCACGAGTGATTGAAACCAATGCTGTGATTCCGTTACTCATCAAACGAACAGGCGAAATATCTCCGTACGTTTCTTCTTTTGATAAAATTACATTAATTGCATCGCGTCCTTCTTCAACTTCAGCCAATAAATTTGGAAGATCTTTATAAGCATCAGGACCTACAACAAGATCTACTATTTTTTCTTCTTCCAAAAACTGACTTTTCAGACGTTCTGCCATACAGCCCAAAACACCAACTTTCATTTTCGGGTTTGTGCGCTTTACAGCGTTGTATTTTTCAAGACGTTTACGAATCGTTTGTTCTGCCTTGTCTCGAATTGAGCAAGTGTTTACCAAAACCAAATCGGCTTCTTCTAAAACCGAGGTTGTATTATAACCGCCGTCAGATAAAATGGAAGCTACCACTTCACTGTCCGAAAAATTCATCGCACAGCCGTAACTTTCTATAAAGAGCTTTTTAGTATTTTCAGGTTTGTTTTCCAGAACAAGACTTTCGCCCTGTTTGCTTTCTTCAATAATCTTTTCCATTGTAAAATTTCAAAGTGCAAAGATAGCGTAAATACGGTTAATATGACAAGATGTCAGATAAAGAATTAACAATGTTTTCAGAATTATGAATAATCTACATTTATAACTTTTGAAGGAGCTTATTCCAGTTTTCTTTTTTAATCCTCATAAAAAAAGTTATTTTCTGTACCACGAAAGGAGCTTCCGCTGCTCGCTGTTTTTCTGGCAATAAAATTAATTTTTTACTCAGGGCTTTTCACTTCAAATGAAATTCACTGAACTCAAATTGAAATAAAAGTATAGTGAAGTAATCCGGGCTATACTATCCGGTTAACTGAATGCATTTTTCGGTTATAAACTTTTAAAAACTATACCTATATATATAATCTATCGGTTTACAGATAAATCTGCAATTTTTAGAAACATAATATCAAAATACTTCAAAAATGAATTATCAGGGTTGATATTTAAAAAAAACATCTACTTTTGTTGCAGAAAAAAAGAGAAATGGCAAAGAATTTAGTAATAGTGGAGTCACCTGCAAAGGCAAAAACGATCGAGAAATTTCTCGGGAGCGATTTTCAGGTGGAGTCAAGTTATGGTCACATAGCCGACTTACCATCAAAGGAAATAGGGGTAGATGTTGAGAATGGTTTTAAACCTAAATATGAGGTTTCCCCTGATAAAAAAGCCTTGGTAACGAAACTAAAATCACTTTCTAAGAATGCCGAAACGGTTTGGTTAGCAAGCGATGAGGACCGCGAGGGAGAGGCTATTTCATGGCACTTAGCGGAAGAATTAAAGCTGGATACAAAAAAGACCAAAAGAATTGTTTTTCATGAGATTACAAAATCTGCGATTCTTAAAGCAATTGACAATCCAAGAGAAATTGATTATAATTTAGTTAATGCACAACAAGCGAGAAGAGTCTTAGACCGTTTGGTAGGGTATGAATTGTCTCCGGTTTTATGGAGAAAAATCAAAGGCGGACTTTCTGCTGGTCGTGTACAATCGGTTTCTGTACGTTTGATTGTAGAAAGAGAACGCGAAATCCAGAATTTTAATGCTGTTGCAACGTATTCAATTGTTGCAGAATTTGTAAATGAAGGCGGAAAAGCTTTTAAGGCAAAACTTCCAAAAAACTTTAATACAAAAAAAGAAGCTGAAGATTTTTTAAATCAAAATATCGGTTCTAAATATAAGGTAGCAGATTTAGAAACTAAACCTACCAAAAAATCTCCAACAGCACCTTTTACAACTTCTACTTTGCAACAGGAGGCTGCAAGAAAATTATACTTGCCAGTTGGAATAACTATGCAGTTAGCACAGCGTTTATACGAAGCAGGACTTATTACTTATATGAGAACGGATTCGGTAAATCTTTCTAAAGAAGCGATGGATGCTGCTGAAGCTGAAATCATAAAATCGTATGGGAAGGAATTTTCTAAACCGAGAACTTTCGCCAACAAAAATAAAGGGGCTCAGGAAGCGCACGAAGCAATTCGTCCTACTGATATGTCTCTTCATTCCGTGAATATTGATCGTGACCAGGCTCGTTTATACGATCTGATCTGGAAAAGAACTTTGGCTTCGCAGATGAGTGATGCGCAGCTTGAAAGGACCAATGTGAAAATCGAAGCTGATAATCACAGTGAAATTTTTACAGCTTCAGGAGAAGTATTGCTTTTTGAAGGTTTCCTTAAAGTTTATTTAGAAGGTCATGATGACGATGAAGAAGAACAAGAGGGAATGCTTCCGGCTTTAAAAGTAAACGAGAAATTAGCAAATAACTATATTACGGCTACAGAACGATATTCAAGACCGCCCGCACGTTACACTGAGGCTTCATTAGTTAAAAAATTAGAGGAACTTGGAATTGGACGTCCATCGACATACGCGCCAACTATTTCAACAATTATCAATAGAAATTATGTTGAAAAAGGCACTCTTGAAGGCGTTGAGCGTAATTATACACAGCTTACTTTGCAAAATAGTAAAGTAGGTGAGAAGTTGCTGAAAGAAAATACTGGTTCAGATAAAGGAAAATTAGTTCCAACAGATATAGGAACTATTGTTACGGACTTCTTAGTTAAGAATTTCGGAAACATTCTTGATTATAATTTTACAGCCAAAGTAGAGCAGGATTTTGATGAAATTGCTGAAGGAAATATTGACTGGGCAAGTATGATGCAGGAGTTCTATGATAAATTTCACCCAAATGTGAAGGATGTTGAGGCAAATGCGGAAAGAGAAAGTGGTGAAAGGATTCTGGGTAAAGATGCAGATGGAAGGCAGGTATCTGTTCGTTTAGGGAAATTTGGCCCTATGGCGCAGATTGGGGAAGCTGATGATGAAGATAAGAAGTTTGCCAGTTTAATGGCGGATCAGAATATTGGAAATATTACATTAGAAGAAGCTTTGAATTTATTTTTACTGCCTAAAAATTTAGGCGAATATAAAGGAGAAGAAGTCGAAGTAAGTAACGGGCGTTATGGACCTTATGTGCGTCATGGTAGTGTTTTTATTTCTCTCCCAAGAGGAGAGGATCCGCTTGCTGTTACAAAGGAAAGAGCAAAGGAACTAATTGACGAAAAAGCTCTTGCTGATGCACCAATTGCAGTTTACAAAGGTGAAGCAGTTCAAAAGGGTGTGGGGCGTTTTGGCCCGTTTATAAAGTGGAATGGTCTTTTTGTGAATGTGAGCAAAAAATACAATTTTGATAATTTATCTCAGGCTGATGTTGAAGAGCTAATCGAAGATAAATTGCAAAAAAATATTGATAAGGTTCTTCATAATTGGGAAGAAGAAGGAATTGTAGTTGAAAAAGCACGTTGGGGACGCTCGGTTATTTTAAAAGGCAAAATCAAAATTGAGTTGAGTAAAGATGTTGATGCCACAAAATTAACACTGGCTCAGGTTCAGGAGATGATTGCTGCAAAAACGCCGGCAAAGAAAACAACTGCAAAAAAGGCAACAACTGCTAAAAAAGCACCAGCAAAAAAAACAGCTGCTAAAAAGAAATAAGAAATGGAATTTGATTTTCTGGAACCAGTTAGCGAAGGAGTTATAAAATTTATTAGTTCTCTGTCTTCTCAAGAATTGGGAAGTAAAATTGTTTTCCATACTCAGGATCAGTTTCCTGATATAGATAAAATAAACATTGCTATTATCGGTGTTTTAGAAGATCGTAGAAATATAGATATTGTTAATGAAGTAAACCTGACCGCTGTTCGTAAAAAACTTTATGGTATGTTTCCCGGTAATTGGGATGCTTCAATTGCTGATTTAGGGGATATTTTGGCTGGAGAGTCAGTTGAGGATACTTATTTTGCGCTTAAAAAAGTAATCTCATCATTAATTAAAAATAAAGTAATTCCTATAGTTATAGGAGGTTCACAAGATTTGACCTATGCTTTGTATCGTGCTTATGATGATCTGGAGCAAATGGTGAATATGGTTTCTGTAGATAACAGATTTGATTTTGGTAAAGAAAATGAAATAGTTTCGTCTAATTCGTATTTGACAAAAATCATAATTGATGAGCCTAATAATCTATTTAACTATTGTAATATTGGTTATCAAACTTATTATAATTCTCAGGAAGAAATTGATTTGATTGAAAAACTGTTTTTCGACGCTTATCGCTTAGGCGAAATTTCAAACAATATAGCTTTGGCAGAACCTGTTTTCAGGGATGCTGATTTAGTTAGTATTGATTTAAATTCTGTAAAATCTTCGGATTCAGGAAATACAATATCTTTTGAGCCGAACGGTTTTAATGGAAAAGAGATTTGCTCTTTAGCACGTTATGCAGGAATTAGTGATAAAGTTTCATCATTTGGAATCTTTAATCACAATAGTAGTATACCTGAGTCAGCTTTAATTGCGCAAATAATTTGGTATTTTGTTGAAGGTTATCATTATCGTTCAAAGGAATATCCTTTCGGAAGCAGGACAAATTATTTAAAGTATATAGTGCCGCTTGAAGATGAAGAATTAATTTTTTACAAAAGCGACAAAACTGATCGTTGGTGGATTGAGATTCCATTTCTGTCAAATGGAAATAATAAATTGAAAAGAAATACGTTATTGCCTTGTTCTTACGATGAATATTTATGTGCTTGTAATCAGGAATTGCCTGAAAGATGGTGGAAAGCGCAACGAAAAAATGCTTTGTAAATGATATATTTTAGTTGAAAATGTTAATTTTTAATTTTTATAAAGATTTATTTTATTTTGAAATACAGCAATAAAAACATTAATCATAAAAAATGGCATTTTACGACTATTATTTTTAACTCTTTCTTGATAAAATATTTTTTTTTTATTTTTTTTAACATTAATTTTGACCGCTGAAATAAATATAGATATAGTATTGTTTATTTAAAAAATAATAAATACGTTTACGACTTATAATAATGAATAGAAATCCCAAATTTATATGAAGAAGTTTATTGCATTTGCGACAATGTTAACACTAGTAATTGGCTGTGGTAAATCCGGTGATAAAGGCGAATTAGTTGGTGTGCAAGGAGGAAAATGGCATCCTGAAAAGCCTTATGGAATGACTTTGATTCCAGGCGGATCTTTTATCATGGGTAAATCCGATGGTGATTTAGCAGCGGTAGAAGATGCACCTACTAAAACTGTAACAGTTCGTTCTTTTTATATGGATGAAACAGAAATTACAAATTCTGAATATCGTCAGTTTGTAGAGTGGGTAAAAGACTCAACAATGAGGGTTCGTTTGGCTATTTTGGCTGATGAAACCGGACAAAAATCAGCTGGAGGAACAGGTAAAAAAGCGGGTAGTATTGCCGATTATGCATTTAATGATTCTGAACCTGAGAAAATGACTGCATATGATAAATATATGTATGATAATTATTACAGTGTAGGAACAAAAGATGATCCTTATGCTGGAAGAAAATTAAACAAAAAAGTTAAATTAATTAAAGATACAAAAGCTTATCCAGACGAATATTATGCTGAGGTAATGGATTCAATGTATTTGCCAATTGAAGAATCTTATAATGGGTTGAGAACAATTGATGTAAATAAATTAAAATTCCGTTATTCATGGATGGATATTCAGGCTGCTGCTAAAGCTAAAGTTGGTAAAAGAAAAGACTTCGTGAAAACAGAAGAAGTGCCGATTTATCCTGATACCGCTGTTTGGATTAAAGATTTCGCTTATTCTTATAATGAGCCAATGCATAATGATTATTTTTGGCATAAAGCATACGGAGACTATCCTGTAGTAGGGGTAACCTGGAAACAAGCTAAGGCTTTCTGTGCATGGAGAACTTTAAATAAAAATAGTTATATAAAATCAAAGAAAAAAGGGCGTGACTTAGTTAATGCTTTCAGATTGCCAACTGAAGCTGAATGGGAGTATGCTGCAAGGGGAGGTCTGGAATCTGCAACATATCCTTGGGGTGGTCCATACACAAGAAGTGACAGAGGGTGTTTTATGGCAAACTTTAAACCTAGCAGAGGAGATTATGCAGCAGATGAAGCTTTGTATACTGTAGAGGCAAAATCTTATGAAATGAATGGATATGGATTGTATAATATGGCAGGAAACGTTTCAGAATGGACTGATTCGGCTTATAATCCAAATGCGTATGAATATGTTTCAACCATGAATCCAAACGTGATTGATGGAAATAATCAAAGAAAAGTTGTTCGTGGTGGTTCATGGAAAGATGTGGCTTACTTTTTACAAGTAGGAACACGTGATCATGAATATGCGGATTCTGCAAGAAGTTATATTGGGTTCAGAACCGTACAGGATTATATGGGTACTCAGGCTACAGGAAGTAAAAAATAAATTAAATTCAATTCAATAACCAAATCTAAATCTAAATTAAAACCTAAAAAAGTATTATTATGGCATTATTAAGTAAAAAAGCAATGAATTTCGCTTATGGTATGGGAGCGGCAGTAGTAATTATTGGAGCTTTATTCAAAATTACTCACTTCGAAATTGGACCTTTAACAGGTACCTTAATGCTTTCAGTCGGATTAGTTACAGAAGCGTTAATTTTTGCACTATCAGCTTTTGAACCTGTAGAAGATGAACTAGACTGGACTCTTGTGTATCCTGAATTAGCAAATGGTCAGCCAAAAAAGAAAGCTGATAAAGTTGAGGCTCCATCTGACGCTCAGGGATTATTATCTCAAAAATTAGATGTAATGCTTAAAGAGGCTAAAATCGACGGAGAGTTAATGTCAAGCTTAGGAAACAGTATTAAAAATTTCGAATCAGCTGCTAAAGGAATTGCTCCAACTGTAGATTCTATCGCATCTACTAAAAAATACAGCGAAGAATTGTCAATGGCTGCTGCTCAAATGGAGTCATTAAACAGCTTATATAAAGTTCAGTTAGAAAGTGCAGCAAGAAATGCTGACGCTAATAAAGAAATCGCTGAAAATGCATCTAAATTGAAAGAGCAAATGCAATCTATGACTGCTAATATTGCTTCTTTAAACAATGTTTATGGTGGTATGCTTTCTGCAATGAGTAACAAAGGATAATTAGTTTTTAACTATATATTAAATTTATTAATAAAAACTAATTAGAAAAAAATGGCAGGAGGAAAATTAACCCCTAGACAGAAGATGATTAACCTGATGTATCTGGTTTTCATCGCAATGTTAGCAATGAATATGTCCAAAGAAGTATTGTCTGCTTTTGGATTAATGAATGAAAAATTTGAAAGTGCAAATACATCGTCTGAGCAAACGAATGCAGGACTATTGTCTTCACTTGATCAAAAAGCTGCTGAAGCAAAAGGAGAATTTGCCGCTGCTGCAGTTACAGCTCATAAAGTTGAATCAGCTTCAAAAGAATTTTATGCATACATCGGTGGATTAAAAGGCGATGTTTTGAAAGGTTTTGAAACTGATAAAGAGACTGGGAAATTGCCTTATGAGGCAATGGACAAAGGAGATAATATCGACAACTGGTTTACAGGTGAAGGATATACTGCAAAAGGAAATGAAATCATTTCTAAAATCGAGAAATACAAGGCTGACATGAAAGTCGCTTTATCTGATAAAAAGTATGCAGCTATAGTTGCAGAAATTGAAAAGAAATTTGATGTTTCTGATGTTAAAAATAAAGAAGGCTTGAAAGATAAGTACTTGGCTTATCACTTTAAAGGTTTTCCAGCCGTAGCTTCGTTAGCTAAACTTTCAGCTTGGCAAAATGATGTTCAAAAAGCTGAATCAGATGTTTATAGTGCTGCATTAGGAAAAGCTGCAGTTGCTGCTGCTTCTTACAGCAACTATCAGGCAATTGTAGTTTTAGATAAGAATGCATATTTCCAAGGTGAAAAAGTAACCGGTAAAGTAGTTTTAGGTCGTTATGATGAAAATACTAAGCCAACTTCATTCCAAGGACCTGGTCAAATCGTTAATGGTCAAGCTGTTATCTCATTAACCGCAGGTGGTGTAGGAGAGCAAGACATTAATGGTCAATTTACATTCTTGGAAGATGGTAAAAATATTCCGCTTAAATTTTCAGGAAAATATGTTGTAGTTCCAAGACCAAATTCTGCTACAATTTCTGCCGATAAAATGAATGTTGTTTATAGAGGTGTTGTTAATCCAATCTCTGTTTCTTTTGCTGGTGTTGATGCTAATAAAATTGTTGCAAGTGCACCAGGATTAAATTCTGCAGGTAAACCAGGTAAATACAATATGAGCCCAGGTTCAGGTACAGAGGCTACTATTTCTGTTACAGGTACATTACCAAACGGAGATAAAGTTACAGACAAGAAAACATTCAGAATTAAAGGTATTCCTGGTCCAACAGGTACAATTAGAGGTGAGATGGGTGTTGTTAAAGGACCTAAATCTAACTTAGAAATTGCTACAATAGGTGCTAAATTGCTTGATTTCGATTTTGAAGTTGGTTTAGATGTAGTTGGATTCAATTTAAAAATTGCTGGTCAGCCTACAGTTGTAGTGAATGGTAACAAAATGAATGCACAATGTAAATCAGTTCTTGCTAAAGCAGGCAGAGGAGATCAGGTTACTATTTCTGAAATTAAAACTAAACTTGTTGGAGCTGGAAGTTATTTATTGCCAAGAACCGCTCCGGTAATTTACGAAATACAATAATAAAGTAGGTAAAACTACGTTCAATATCTTATAATGATATCATGATGAAAGTAAGAAATTTTTTAATAGCTATTGTTTCTATCGCCGGAAGTTATACTTCTACTGCGCAATCTAACTTGCTTAATGCGAAGACACCTGCACAAATTGGACTTAAAACTCCTGCACAGCTTATCTCAGATAATGACAAGCCTTTGGCTTATGGTTATGTAGATGATAGAGATGTATTAATGGGGAAAACTACCTGGGAAATTATTGATTTAAATGAGAAGATCAACTTTCCCTTATATTTTCCGGTAGATACAGCTAATATTGGTTCTGATAGACGTTCGCTTTATGATGTTTTGACGAAAGCTATGAAAAATGGCAAAATAACTGAGGTATATGCTGATAGTTATTTCAATACTAAAAAATCTTTGAAAGACATCGAAGGATCATTGTCACGTATTGATACAACAGATGCAGGTAGGGAACTTATTAACCAATATCCAGATGATTACAAATCTCGTGTTGTTAAGAAAAAGGTTGTTACTGGTACCGGTAAGAAGAAAGTAGTTACTTATGTAGATGAAGTTGTTGGTCCTACAAGAACAGTTCCTTCAGAATATATTTTAAAACAAGATCTAACTGCTGCAGATGTTTCTCAGTATAAAATTAAAGGATATTGGTATTTTGACAAACGTCAAAGTGAGTTGAAATATCGTTTACTTGGAATTTGTCCGGTAACTCCTGATGTTTATACTATGAACAGCGATGAAAAGGATTATATTGAGTTATTCTGGATTTTTTATCCAAATTCAAGAGAAGTTTTGCATGAAGCAAAAGCTTTTAACGATAATAACTCAGCTCTTCCTATTTCATTTGATCAAATCTTAAATTCTAGACGTTTTAATGCTGTTGTGTATAAAGAAGAAAATATGTATGGAGATCGTGAGATTAAAGAATACATGAAAGACAATGCACAAAACCAATTGTTAGAGTCTGAAAGAGTAAAAGAAAAGATTCGTAATTTCGAACAAGATATGTGGAATTACTAAGTTCCAAAATCACATTATAACAAAAACTCTTACTACTTTTGTAGTAAGAGTTTTTTATTTACCATTAATACATGTTTGACTATTTAATCATCGGATCTGGATTGGCCGGAATTTCTTTTTCTGAAATTGCACTTAAAAACAATAAGACAATTTTAGTTATTGATAATACATCTCAGAATTCTTCTGAAGTTGCAGGCGGCTTATATAATCCGGTAATTTTGAAACGATTTAGTGAGGTTTGGGACGCTAAAAGACAATTGGCTTTAATGAATGATTTCTATAGTCAGATGGAAGATAAACTGAAGGAGAAATTTAATTTTAAAATGCCTGTTTTAAGAAAGTTTTTCTCAATAGAAGAACAGAACAATTGGTTTGCTGCTTCAGACAAAATAAATCTGGAACCATTTTTATCTACTAAATTAATCTCTAAAAAGTTTAACGGTATAGATTCTCCTTATGGCTATGGAGAAGTTTTGCATACCGGATATGTAAATACATCATTGTTGGTAGAAAAGTACAAGCAATTTTTGATTGCAAATAATTTATTGCTTCAAGAAACTTTTGACAGTAGTCTTGTTGAGTTTTTAGACGTAGGAATTCAATATAAAAATATACAGGCTAAACATGTTATTTTTGCGGAAGGTTATGGATTACATAAAAATCCATTCTTTAATTATCTTCCACTAGATGGGACAAAAGGGGAATTATTCATAATAAAAGCTCCGGATCTAAACCTTGATGTTATCGTAAACACAAGTGTTTTTATTCTGCCATTAGGAGGAAATCTTTTCAAAGTTGGTGCTACTTACAATTGGCATGACAAGACAGCGGGACCAACAGAAGAAGGAAAAAAAGAACTTTTAGAACGCATTAAAGAAATTATTACATGTGATTTTGAAATCGTAAAACATTTTGGCGGTATTCGGCCAACAGTTGCTGATAGAAGGCCTCTTATAGGAACTCATGAGTTACATAAATCCCTTCATATTTTAAA
Source organism: Flavobacterium flavigenum (assembly GCF_027111255.2). Classification (NCBI taxonomy): domain Bacteria; kingdom Pseudomonadati; phylum Bacteroidota; class Flavobacteriia; order Flavobacteriales; family Flavobacteriaceae; genus Flavobacterium; species Flavobacterium flavigenum. Next base: position 4,006,868 of record NZ_CP114285.2, read on the forward strand.
TGGATTAGGCACCCGGGGAGTAATGCTTGGTCCTTCATTAGCGCTACTATTGTTTAATCATATCGAAAAAGGAAATCCGATTGATCCTCAGGCAGATATTAAACGTTTCCATAAAAGATATTTAAAGTCTACTATTTTTCGCCGGCCTTAGGATTATAAGAAACAAACATATTAATGTATAAATTTCTGGCTAGCCTTAAAACAAAGGGAAATAAAACGATTAAGGTAATAACAATTGCTAAAAATGACTGCTCAATTGTGGCACCGAAAAACACAAACGAAACTATAAATGCAGCTATCCCTACAGCAACATTTAATCCGTAACTCACATACATTGCGCCGTAAAAAAACGACGGTTCAAGTTGATACTTTAACCCACAATGGCTACAGTTTTCATTCATTTTGAGAGTGTTAGTCAAATGAAGCGGATTTTTATCCACATACATGCTCTCTTTTTGACATTTAGGACAACTCCCTGTTAAAATACTATTTAGTTTGGATCCTTTTTTAAACATTTTTTAGGTTTTAATTTTTTAAAAACGACATATGAATATATCCGTTTTTTAATTTTATTTGGTATTAGTAATAATGTATGTAAAGATAGAAATATTGATTTTACTTGGCATATTTATTTGTATTTAACTCTTCTGAATTGTTTTGTATATGATATTTCTGTTACAGAAATGGTTGTGATAACATACAATCAACCTTTTAAATTAGTAGGATATTTTTTTATTTTGTTGATAAATATTTAGCTTTTAACAGATGGCTATATTTTTAATGATTTGCTTTTTTGTATTATTGTATAGTATAAAATTATAATTAGATATTGTAATGGCTATAAATTTACAGAAAGGTCAAAAAATTGATATTGGGCTATCGAAGATTACTATTGGGTTAGGATGGGACCCAAATGAGGGTACGGGGCATGATTTTGATTTAGATGCTTCTGCTATCATGATAAATGCAAATAGAAAACTTTTGGGAGAAAATTATTTTGTTTTTTACAATAACCTTTCTTCTCCTGATGGTGCATTAGAACATACAGGTGATGATCCAACAGGTGGAAATAGTGACGGTGATGATGATGAAGCGATAAAAGTAGATCTTACTAAAATTGACAATGATGTAGAGGAAATTCTTTTTGTAGTTACAATTGAAGATTTTGAAAGAAGAAAACAAAATTTTGGACAAGTTAGAAATTCATATATCAGAATTGTTGATGATGGTAACGGTCAGGAAATTGCCAAATATGAATTAGATGAAGATTTTTCTATAGAAACAGGTGTAGAGTTTGGAAGGTTGTACAAACGAAATAATAACTGGAGATTTGAAGCGTCAGGTATTGGTTACAGAGCAGACTTAAGCTTTTTTCTTGAGAAGTATTATTCCGGGGAAATAATCAAATAAAATAAGCTTTCAGGAGAGATTTACTCAAAGGAATTAATTGCCTCTAAAATACATACAATTGAAAATAAATTATGATAATTACAGTCACCTTTCTTTTGATCTGTGGCTTACATTAATAAAATCGAATCCAGAATTCAAGCAAAAAAGAAATCTGTTGTTCAGGGATTTTTTCGAAATTGAACAACCTATTGAAAAAGTAAATGAAGTAGTACGATATTATGATGTTCTTTGCAATAATATTAACGAAAACACAGGATTAAATATAGAAACATACGAAATATATTATTTAATTTTAGGAGCTTTTAATGTAGATCTTAGTAAATATGGAACTGATAAGCTATCTCAGTTTTATAATCATACTGAGGAATTGTTTTTAGAATATAAACCGGTTTTAATTTTTACTAATATTCAAAAAATGTTTGATGATGTTACTAATGAAGGCAAAACAATCAGTGTTTTGAGTAATACAGGTTTCATTAAAGGTTTTACATTACGAAAACTATTGAAATATTACGATTTGCTGGATTATTTTAAGTTCCAGATTTATTCTGACGAAGTTGGATTTTCTAAGCCTAATACTGAGATTTATCAATTAGTGTTTGATGAAATTAATAAATATAAAAAAATAGAGAAAAAAGATGTTTTACATATTGGCGACAATAGTGTTGCCGATTACAGCGGAGCTTTGAAATTTGGTTTTAACGCTCATCTCTTAAAAATATAAAAGTGAATAAAAGTTACAGTTTACACAAAATAACAGAAAAAGACAACTGCTCTTTTAAGGAAGCAGAATACAGTCGGTTTAAATTTGGAGATAAATTCTATGCAGAGAAATTTGCAGAAGAACTCTTTGATGGATTTGTTGCGGAATTTAAAGATATAATCTTGTCTGAAAAAGATATTGTAATCCTGCCGAGTCCTTATTTATCAATTCCAACGGCTTCTAATTTTTTATGCTACTATTTTAAAAAAGAGCTTAATAGCTTCTTGTTTAAAAATGGTAAAAAGGCTTGCATTGAGTCTAAAATTTACAGAAATCAAACTTATGTAACAGATTATGGAAATCTGGATTTTGAACAGCGTGTTAAATTAATTTCGAATGATACCTATTACATAGACCGTAATTTTATTGAAGGTAAGTTTTGCATCTTTGTTGATGATATCAAAATAACCGGAAGTCATGAACATACTGTAAATAAGATCCTGGATCAATATGATGTTAAGGGAGATTTCGTATTTGTTTATTTTGCAGAATTAATAAACAAAGAGATTCATCCGAAAATAGAAAATCATTACAATTATTTTGCTGTAAAAAATGTAGAAGATATTGTTTCTATAGTAAATAGCGAAGATTTTCAATACAATACGCGAATCGTAAAATTTATTTTAAGCCTTGATGATAAACAATTTGCGTTTTTGATATCTAATATTTCAAGAAAGAAAAGCAACGAATTATTTCATCTTGCTATAAGTAATAATTACCATCAGATTTTAGAATATAAAAAGAATATTAACGTAATAAAAATAGATTAAACTATGGCTATAAATTTGCAGAAAGGACAAAGAGAAAATATAAATGCACCAAAATTTACTATTGGTTTAGGATGGGATACTAACAACAGCAATACAGGTTCGAGTTTTGATCTTGACGCCTCTGTTTTTATTCTGGGAGATAATGGTAAAATATTATCTGATTCCCATTTTATATTTTATAACAATTTGAAATCTCCGGATGAGTCTGTTATTCACACAGGAGATAACTTAACAGGAGATGGAGATGGAGATGATGAGCAAGTAAAAATTGATCTGACTAAAATTAATCCTTCTGTGAAAGAAATTTGTGTTGTAGTTACCATTCATGATGCCGTAAACAGAAAACAAAATTTTGGACAGGTTAGAAATTCATTCATTAGAATTGTAGACGACAGCAATAATTCTGAAATGGTAAAATACGAATTAGAAGAAGATTTCTCTATAGAAACTGCTGTTGAATTCGGTAGAATTTACAATAAAGACGGTCAATGGAAATTTGAAGCAATGGGCGTTGGAATGAAAGGCGGATTAGAAGATTACTTAAATAAATATAACTAAAATATGGCAATTAATTTAGAAAAAGGACAACGTATAAATCTTGAAAAAAGTAACGGTACAAAATTACAAAACATTTGTGTTGGCGTAAATTGGGGTGCAATTGAAAAAAAGGGATTCTTTGGAACAAAAAAAGAAGCCGTAGATTTAGATGCAAGCTGTGCGGTTTATGATGATAAAAAAAATCATATTGATTCAGTAAACTTTAGAAAATTAATTTCGAATGATCGCGCTATTAAACACAGTGGAGATGATTTAACAGGAGATTTAAACGGAGATGATGGATTAGACAATGAAGTTATCACTTTAGATTTTACTCAATTAACTCCTGCTGCAAATCACGTTGCATTTTTTATAAACAGTTTTAGAGGTCAGGATTTTAAAGATATTCCATTTGCTTCTATTCGTATTTATGAAGGAACCCCAACAAAAGTAACTCAGGAATTTGCACGTTTTGATATTGCAAATGATGCTACTTTTGCCGGAAATGTTTCTATGGTTTTAGGTGTTTTCTATAAGAGAAATGACGAATGGAAATTTAGCGCAGTTGGAGTACCTACAAACGATAAAAAACTAGAGCAGACAATCGTTACAATTCAACAGAATCATTTATAGTCATGTCAGAAAATCAATTGATTACTCAGGAAAATAATGCATTGATTGACAAAGATGGAAATGTAAATTTAGCTTCGATTACCGAAGCTGATGTAAACAATTACAAATCTATTTCTAATCAGTTAAACGAGAATGATGCCAATTCAATTCTGAATTATGGTGCCGAAATTCAAAACTCTATTGCAAAACAGAGTGATACTTTCTTAACGAATGTAAGAACTTATAACTCAGGAGAAGTAGGAACTTTAATCAACGATCTGCTTACAGAATTGAATTATGTAGATGTTGATCAGTTAGATCAAGGTCCATTTAAGAGATTTATTTCTAAAATTCCATTACTAAATAAGTTAATTACTGATGTAAAAAAATTATTCCAGGAATATGACCGAATTACTGTAAATATTGAAAAAATCAGTAATAAAGTTAAAGCCGGAATGATTAATTCTGTGAAAGATAACAGTGCGCTTCAGACTATGTTTGACGGGAATGTGAATCTGATCAAAGAAATGGAAAAACACATTATTGCAGGACAGATTCGTTTTAAAGAATTAAACGAAGAACTTGCTGTAATGGAAGGAAACAGTGCACAATATCAGGATTATCAGATTTCTGATAAAAGAACTTTCATTAATCGTTTAGACAAACGTCTTGCTGATATGAAAATTGTACGTTTTATTATGCTGCAGTCTTTAGCGCAGATTAGAGTTGTTCAGAACAATAATACTTCTATTGCAGAAAAAGCACAGTCTATTTTGACTACTACGATGCCGGTTTGGAAAAACCAGCTTACATTGGCAGTTGCTTTACAAAGGCAAAAACAGAATATTGAAGTTCAAAGAAGAGTTTCTGAAACAACCAATACGATTTTGCAGAAAAACGCAGAAATGCTGAAACAAAACAGTATTGAAGTTGCGAGAGAAAACGAAAATACCATTGTTTCTCTTGAAACCTTGAAAATGACAACAAAATCTTTGATCGATACTTTGACAGAAGTAAAACAAATACACGAGCAGGGTACAAAAACAAGAAGACAGCTTGATGCCGGTTTACAAAGTCTGGAACAAGAACTGAAAAAAGGCGTTGTAAGCTAGAAATTTACACAAATTGAATATTGGAAATTAGATAAATGCAGGAGGAAGAAGAAGAAAGATATCTTCAAATAATAAAAGACAGTAACAGAAAACTTGTGGTTTTAGAATTGTTATCCAATTTCTTTAACCACAAGGATCTTGTCGGAATTTTGGTAAGGACAAAAATCATTCATACTCTTTTTGAAAAGAACCGAATATTAGATATTAATAAATTAGAGCTCTTTCATATTCAGTTTACAAGCAGTCTTATTGATCTGTTTCAAAAAATCAAAAAATCAAAAGAACAGCAGTATGTTTTAATCAGCGATGAAATATATATTAATGAAGATATTTTATCAAAATTAAAACTGGAAATAGGAGAAAGTAAGTTTGCCAGACAAATGCAGCTGCATGCTCAAAATATGTCCAGAAAGATAGAAGAACTCTATCAGCTGTTTGTTTCTGAAAAAGATGTTTTTTTTAATTGGAATGATATAATCACTTTTTCTCAAAGTATTCAGGCCGAATATTACAGGGAAATTACAATTGAACAGTACGAAAAACTGTCGCAGCTGAATAAAAGTGTGTATGAAAATCCATATGCGAGATTTGAAAAAAAACTTCTTGGGCGTTTGAATATCCTGAATTTCAAAATTAAGTTTTCCTGCGGACTGGTTTGTAATAATGAAATAATTGAGGTTTATGAGTTTAGGGATTCTAACGATAAATTTGTTTTTGTAGCCAATGAAAAATCATTTTATTTTTTGAACGAAGAAGTTGCAAAAGATATTGATATTTCGAAAAACGGATCCGCAAAAGAAGAAATTATAAGAGGTCTGAAAAATAAAAATGCAGAATTGAAGCGCGAACTAAGTGTCATAAAAACAACGCTGCCCGAAAATGTTTTAGAAGTATTAAAGGAATATCATGAAAAAATTTCATCGGTAGATTTTCTGGAAGAACTCCAAAATGTTGATGAACAAACCAATATTTTAAAAACAATGTTGAATATAAATATTAATTAAAGATATAAAATGGCAATTAACTTAGAAAAAGGACAAAGACAAAGTATTGATGCACCAAAGTTTACGGTAGGTCTTGGATGGGATAGTAATTCAAGTAACACGGGTTCAAGTTTTGATGTGGATGCTTCAGTATTTTTAGTTGGTGCAAACGGAAAAATTCCGAATGACAACCATTTTGTTTATTATAATAATTTAAAATCACCTGATGGGGCAGTAGTTCATACAGGAGATAATTTAACCGGAGATGGTGATGGAGATGATGAAAAAATCCAGATAGATTTATCGGTAATCTCTCCAGATGTTCAGGAAATTTCTTTTGTCGTAACGATTCATCAGGCAGATACAAAAAGACAGAATTTTGGGCAGATCAGAAATTCATTCATCAGAATTCTGGATCAGACAAATACTGAATTGGTTAAGTATGAATTGGATGAAGATTTTTCTATTGAAACTGCAGTAGAATTTGGAAGAATTTATAAAAGAAACAATGAGTGGAAATTTGAAGCAGTTGGTATAGGAATGAAAGGTGGTTTACAAGATTATTTGAATAAATATAACTAATTTAAAACCAATTAAAAAGTATGGCAATTAACTTAACCAAAGGACAAAAAATTGATTTGCGAAAATCAAGCGGTGAAACCTTAACCAATTTTTGCGTTGGTGTAAACTGGGGTGCAATTGAAACAAAAGGTTTTTTAGGATTATCAAAAAATGTAACAGAAGTAGACTTAGATTTAAGCTGTGTACTTATTGATGACCAAAACAAACTTTGTGACCACTTATATTCTCCATTGTACAGAGCCGAAGTTTTACAGCAATTTGGTCTGCCAAAAGGTAAATTGATAACTGTTGACAATGCTCTAAAGCATACCGGAGATGATCTTGCCGGGGATACCGGTGGAGACGATGGTTTGGATAATGAAATTATTACCGTAGACCTTTCTAAAGTTGATGCCAAAGTAAGCCAGATATTTTTCTTTTTAAACAATGCAGGAAAAGAAGATTTCTCTCAAATCCCGTATGCAAAAATCAGAATGTATGAAGGTACTCCAACAAGAGTAACTTCAGAATTTGCTTCTTACAATGTTTCGGCTGAAGCGCAGTATGTAAACAAACGTTCTATTATTATGGGTAAATTATACAAACGTAATGGAGAATGGAAGTTCAGTGCAATTGGAGATCCTACAGATGATACTTTCTTAGGGCAGACTATTCACAAAATTGTAGAATCCTACCTATAATATACATTTACATTATTACCGTTTTAAATTTTTGTAATTCTATTATCAATCATTTTTGCAAGGTTATATGAGAAGACTACCCGTATATTTTTTATTAGACACGTCTGGTTCCATGTACGGCGAACCTATTCAGGCACTTAATAACGCTTTGAGCGGCATGATCAATACATTACGCTCAGATGCACAAGCCTTAGATTCGCTGTGGATCAGTATTATAACTTTTGACAGAGAAGTAAAAGAAATTGTGCCTTTGACAGAATTGGTTCATTTTCAACTTCCAGAAATAACCTGTCCACAAAGTGGTCCAACCAATACTGGCGCAGGATTAGAATTTGTACTTCAAAAAGTTAAAACTGAAGTAATAAAAAGTTCTCCAACCCAAAAAGGAGACTGGAAACCTTTACTTTTTGTATTTACTGACGGAAAACCTTCGGATATTCAGTTATATAGAGAAAAAATTACAGAAATAAAAGCACAGGATTTTGCTGCTGTCGTAGGCTGTGCTGCCGGTCATATGGCAAACGACAGCATTCTTAAAGAACTTACAGATAATGTAGTACATCTGGATTCTGCTGATAGTTCTACATTGAAGCAATTTTTTAAATGGGTTTCTGAAACAATTGAGCAAGGAAACAAAAGCCAGGGAACAGGAGAAAACGTAACACTGCCTCCGCCGCCGAGCGAAATTACCGTTGTGATTTAATCTAAAAAAACAACGTAATCTCATAAAAACCTTTTTGTTATTATTTCTAAGCTCTTTAAAACTCCTTTAAAATGAGAAGACTACCTATATATTTTTTAATTGATATTTCAGAATCAATGGTTGGCGAACCTATCCAGCAAGTTGAAGAAGGTTTAGCGACAATTATTCAGGCATTAAAAACAGATCCGCATGCATTAGAGACTGTTTATGTGTCGATTATAGTTTTTGCAGGCCAGCCCAAAACATTGGTTCCGTTACAAGAAATAGTTAGTTTTTATCCTCCGAAGTTTCCAATCGGGAGCGGTACATCTTTGAGTAAAGGTTTAGGACATTTGATGTTCGAATTAAGAAGTAATATTGTAAAAACGACTTATGAAGTAAAAGGAGATTGGAAACCAATTGTATTTTTATTTACAGACGGCGTTCCGACAGACGATACAAAAGCAGCAATCAATGAATGGAAAACAAATTGGCAGCGAACTGCAAACCTAATTGCAGTGTCTTTTGGAGACGAAACAGATAATCAATTACTTGGAGAGCTGACAGAAAACGTACTTCATTTTAAAAATACAAATGCACAGTCTTATAAAGAGTTTTTTAGATGGGTTACAGATTCTATAAAAACCAGCAGTATTAGTGTAGAAAATAATGCATCTGGTTTTGAATTGGCAAAATTAGACGGCGAAACACTTTCTAAAATAGATTTGACCAAAGCAGAGCCAATCAAACAATATGTTGATGACAATTTTGTGGTATTAAACGGAAAATGTCAAAATACAAAAAGGCCTTATTTAATGAAGTACCGTAAAACACTTGCACCGTCAATTTATGCAGGTATTGAATTGGCTTCAAAAAATTATAAAATGGTTGGAGCGTATCAGGTTGATAATTCTTATTTTGAATTGGCCGATAGCACAACATTTAACACTAAAGTTAATACCGAAGAACTGATTGGAAATCCGACTTGTCCGTGCTGTGGTAATCAAATTGCATTTGCTGTTTGTATTTGCGAAAAAATACATTGTATTGGAGACGAACAAATTAGTACTTGTCCATGGTGTAATAATCAAGGTTCTTACGGATATGGAGAAGGCGGTTTTGATGTTAATAGAACGCAAGGATAATAGTTAAGGATAATATTTATGGAAGAGACCAAAAGATATCTTTATTCCTTTTTATCTCAAAATAAAATAGACATTCCAGAAAGTAAACAGCAGCTTTTTGAGGATTTTATTCATAATGAATCAAACATTAATGCTGTAAAAATAATTAAAGAAAAACAGCAGATGATTATGAGCAATTGGATGTTGAAAAATCGAATTGATGATATTATAAATCAGTCTGTTTTTTTGCCAAACGGAACTGTCAATAAAGTTTATGAAGCAAAAATTGATTTTGACCAATTACAATGGCATGATGTTGTTTTTTATGAAATTAAAAACTTAGAAGATACCGGACTTTCTTTTGATAATGATAAAAAAATCATTCACGGAACTCCCAAAATAAATGGTGATTTTAAAATAAAATTCCATTTTAAAGTAAAGATAAGCGAAGAGGATGAAGAATCGGTTTTAAACGAAAAAAACATCACCCTTATCATCAATCCAGATCCAAAATCATTGTGGAAAAATATTGAAAGCGATCAAAATGCACCTTTCAATAAAAAAGATATTGATACAATTTCGGATAGATTTTTAGATAAAAAAATTGTTGCCGTTTCTAAAAGAGGCAGAAGCCACGCCAATGCTGGTTCTTTTAGAGAAGACGATTTTGCGTTAAGAAATTTTTCGAACGGATGGAGTATTTTAGCGGTTTCTGACGGAGCTGGTTCTGCTTCTTTATCCAGAAAAGGATCAAAATTAGCTTGTGAAACTGTTGTTCAATATTTTGAAGAAAATTTAGATCGAGAAAATCTAAGCGAATTAGACCAGATATTTTTCAATTATAAAAATAAAATAGACGAAGAATCAATAAATAAAATAGATCATTTTGTTTATGAAAGCTTATCAAAAGCGGCTCATTTCGTCAATCAAAAAATAGAAGAGTTTGCCAAAAATATTGACGAAGAAATAAATAAATTTCACTCGACATTAATTTTTGCGTTGGTAAAAAAATATGAATTTGGTTATGCTGTTTTGACCTTTGGAGTCGGCGACTGTCCGATTGTTTTAGTGAATAAAAATTGTACAGAAATAACTTTGATGAATGTTATAGATGTTGGAGAATTTGGAGGAGGAACACGATTTATTACAATGCCGGAAATTTTTCAAAACGAAAATTATCCATCACGTTTCGGTTTTAAATTAGTTGATGATTTTTCATATTTGATGTTAATGACAGACGGAATTTACGATCCGAAATTTGTTGTAGAAGCGAATCTTGAAAAAATTGAAAAATGGCAAGAGTTTCTCTCCGATTTAAATGGAAATAATGAAGACAATGCCAAAGTTGATTTTAAAAATGATTCAGATATTGAAGCGCAGCTTTCTACTTGGATGGATTTCTGGAGTCCTGGAAATCATGATGACAGGACTTTGGTTATAATTTATTAATAATGAATATAGTTACAGTACAATCCATAAACGATACCAGCAAGTCTTATCAATTTGAAGATAATGGCGAACCGATGCGCGGCGGTGTAAAAGACGTTTATTTTAGTCCAGACAAAAGATACGTTGTTGCTATTTTTAGAGAACAGCTGGATGATAACCAAAAAGAAAGACTGCAGCGAATAACCAATAAATATTTTGATCAGATTCAAAAAGGAGAAGCCAGCGATTATTATATAAATGATATCTTCAGATGGCCGACAGATGTTATCACTTATAAAGGCTTAACTGGAGTTATTGTACCGCTTTATAAACCTAAATTTTTCTTTAGAAAAGGATATCAAACCAGCGATTTAATTCAAGGAAAAGAAAAACACGGATTATGGTTTTCGAGTTCAAAATTTAGAAATCCGCATTATCCTTTGCGTATTGCAAATTCAGAATTAGGAGACTGGCTGAGTTATTTTCAGATTTGTGTAAACCTTACGCGCGGCGTTAAAAAAATGCACGCAATGGGTCTATCACATTCCGATTTGTCACATAATAATGTTTTAGTAGATCCAATCGAAAAATCGGCGTGTATAATTGATATTGACGGTTTGGTTGTTCCCGGATTATTTCCTGCCGAAGTAATCGGAACACCTGGTTTTATAGCGCCAGAAGTACTTGCCACAAAACATTTACATAAAACAGATCCTGAAAGAAAACTGCCAAACAGATTAACCGATCTGCATTCGCTTCCTATTCTGATTTATATGTTTTTATTGCACAGACATCCTTTAAAAGGAGGAAAGGTTCATGATCTTGATACCGAAAAAGATGATTTGTTGTCAATGGGAGAAAAGGCAATTTTTATAGAACACCCGACAGATGCGACTAACAGACCAAAAATCAATCAGGTTTCAAAATGGGATTTACCTTGGGCAGATATCAGCAAATTACCGTATACCATTACAGGGCCGTATTTAAAAGCATTATTTGATAAAGTTTTCATAGACGGACTTCACGATCCGAAGCAGAGACCAACTGCAGAAGAGTGGGAAACAGCGCTTTTGAAAACGACAGATTTAATGCAGAAATGCCATAATACCTATTGCGAGCAAAAATGGTATGTTTTTGATAATACAAACAGACCAAAATGCCCTTTTTGCAGTACGGCTCATGAAGGAACATTACCCGTTTTAGACCTGTATTATCAGTTTCAGGAAACAACCTGGAAGCCCGAGAATCACAGATTGATGGTTTATAATGATCAATATTTGTTTCAATGGCATGTTAATCGTAATATTGCCAGAAATGAGAAATTAACCCTGCTGCAAAAAGTGCCAGTAGGTTATTTTACGTTCTTTAAGGACAAATGGGTAATGGTAAATCAAAAACTCACATCTTTAAAAGATTTAACAGAAAACAAAGAAATTCCGATAGGAACAATGGTCGAACTTACACACGGGAAAAAAATATTGCTTTCGAATGAAGAAGGAGGAAGAGTAATCGTAGTAACAATGGCTAATACATAACTTTAAAAATTAACTTAATTAATATCTAAAAAATGAATCAACACCCAATTTTTTCGGAACATCCCGGTTTAATTGTCGTTTTCGCGATCGCAGTAGTCATTATGCTTTTACTGGATTTAGGAATCTTCAACAAAAAAAGCCACGTCGTAACCAATAAAGAAGCGATCACGTGGTCATTAGTATGGATCAGTTTAGCCATGATTTTTAGTGGTTTGGTATATCACTATGCCGGAGCAGCGAAGTTCTATGAGTTTCAATCAGCTTATTGGATAGAAAAAGCGCTTTCTGTTGATAACCTTTTCGTATTCATATTAGTATTTAAGTTTTTTGATGTTGCAAATAATAACAAGCATAAAGTCTTATTTTGGGGAATTATTGGAGCATTAGTTCTAAGAGCGATTTTCATTTTCTCTGGAGCATTCTTAATCGAATTAACGTATCTAAACAAACTTTTAAGCCTTGCAGGAATAGAAGGATTTAAGTATGATATTAATCTAATTATGACTGCTTTTGGTTTATTCTTGGTGTATGCAGGAATCAAATCATGGTCTTCTGGAGATGATGACGACGATGAAGATTATAACAACACAAGAGGAGCAAGATTGATTAGAAAGTTTTTTAGCGTAAGTGATAAATACGACGGCGATAAATTCTTTACATTCGAAAACGGAAAAAAATTAGCAACGCCGCTTTTAGTAGTTGTGGCAGTAATCGAGTTTACCGATTTATTGTTTGCAGTAGATTCTATCCCGGCCATTTTTGCCATTTCAAACGATCCGTTTATTCTTTATACTTCTAACATCTTCGCAATTTTAGGACTTAGAGCATTGTTTTTCTTACTAGATAACTTCATTCACTTATTCAGTAAATTACAATACGGATTGGCCATTATCTTATCTTTCATTGGTATCAAGATGATCATTTCTCCATTCTACCACATCGATTCAATCTATTCTTTATTGGTAATCGGAGGCGTATTGATTATTTCAGTAGTAGCATCTATTATGTTCCCTGAACCAAAAGAAGCTTAATTCAAAAAATAACGCAAACAAATTCCCGCGTTTATATAAACGGATTGATTTTAGTATCAATCCGTTTTTTTGTGTTTAAGAAATACAAAAGCGATTGGTTTTGAGGAGCGAAACTTCAATTAAAAGTTATACTTTTGCACTTTCAAAATCGTAATTCAAAAAAGCACATTCAAAAAGCTTTTTCAGACGGTAATTTAATAAACAACAATGGTTTCGTAAACCATTCTATTTTACAGCAATCAAGTTATGCTTAACATACACAATCTTTCCGTTTCTTTTGGAGGAACATATTTATTTGAAGAAGTTACTTTTCGTTTAGGAGCCGGTGACCGCGTAGGTCTTGTGGGTAAAAACGGAGCAGGTAAATCTACAATGTTAAAAATGTTGGCAGGAGATTTTAAACCAGATTCTGGAGTAATTTCTCAGGAGAAAGATATCAGAATGGGATTTCTTCGTCAGGATATTGATTTTGAGCAGGGAAGAACCGTTTTGGAAGAAGCATATGAGGCATTTACAGAAATCAAAGTTGTAGAAAAAAAATTAGAACAAATCAATCATCAATTGGTTACCAGAACCGATTATGAAAGTGAAGAATACGGACAGATCATAGAAGATCTTTCTGATTACACACACCGTTTTGAACTTCTTGGTGGTTATAACTATGTTGGAGATACAGAAAAAATTCTTCTTGGTTTAGGTTTTAAAAGAGAAGTTTTTAACAACCAAACTGAAACTTTTTCTGGAGGATGGAGAATGCGTATCGAATTGGCGAAACTTTTATTACAGTCAAATGATGTATTGCTTCTGGATGAGCCAACCAACCACTTAGATATCGAAAGTATTATTTGGTTAGAAAACTTCCTTCGCAATTATCCTGGTGTTGTTGTAATCGTTTCGCACGATAAAATGTTTTTGGATAATGTTACCAACCGAACTATCGAAATTTCTTTAGGAAAAGCATACGATTTCAATAAACCTTATTCTCAATATTTAGAATTGCGTCATGAAATTCGCGAAAAGCAATTGGCGACTCAAAAAAATCAGCAGAAAAAGATTGAAGAAACAGAAAAATTAATCGAGAAATTCCGTGCCAAAGCATCAAAAGCTTCAATGGCGCAGTCGTTGATTAAAAAATTAGATAAAGTAGAAAGAATCGAAGTTGACGAAGACGACAATTCTGTAATGAATATCTCTTTCCCAGTTTCTAAAGAGCCGGGAAAAGTAGTAATCGAAGCAGAACATGTTACAAAAGCTTACGGCGACAAAACGATTCTTAAAGACATCAGTTTATTAGTAGAAAGAGGAAGTAAAATTGCCTTTGTCGGCCAAAACGGACAAGGAAAATCGACTTTCATTAAAGCATTGGTAAACGAATTTGAATACCAGGGAAATATCAAATTGGGTCATAATGTACAATTAGGATATTTTGCTCAAAATCAAGCCGAATATTTAGACGGAGAAATAACATTACTTCAAACAATGGAAGATGCAGCAACCGACACCAATCGTATGAAAGTACGTGATATGTTAGGGTCATTTTTATTTCGTGGAGACGATGTAGAGAAAAAAGTAAAAGTACTTTCTGGAGGTGAGCGTAACCGTCTGGCACTTTGTAAATTATTGTTACAGCCAATCAACGTATTGCTGATGGATGAGCCGACGAACCACTTAGACATTAAATCTAAAAACGTTCTGAAAGCCGCACTTCAAAAATTCGGAGGAACGTTATTACTGGTTTCTCACGACAGGGATTTTCTTCAGGGAATGTCGAATATCGTTTACGAATTCAAAGACCAGAAGATCAAAGAATATTTGGGCGATATCAACTTTTTCTTAGAACAGCGCAATCTTGAAAACATGCGCGAAGTAGAGAAAAAAGATGTTGTAAAAACAGCAGCTCCAACAAAGGAAAATGCTAAAGTTTCGTACGAAGACCAGAAAAAAGGAAAAGCGCTTCAAAATAGATTAAGTAAAATTGAAAGTCAAATCAAGCAATTGGAAAAAGACATTCAGCACGATGATAAAATGCTGGCTTCAAATTATGATAAACATATCGAAGATGCTTCATTTTTCACAGCATATAACAAAAAGAAAGCAGATTTAGATCAATTGCTTCTGGATTGGGAAATCGTTCAGGAAGAGATTGATAATTTCAATGCTTAGTTTTTTTGTTTCAAGTTTCAGGTTTCACGTTTCAACAAGAACCTGAAACCTGAAACCTACTTAATAATCCCAATAGATTTAGAATGCATAATCGCTTCACTGCTCTCTTTAAAATAACAGGCAGCAACGTCAAGCGATTCCAAATTTTTCATAATTTTTTTGACTTCCGATTTTTGGGTTTTACCAGTTTGCCTGATATAAACCGCAATTACGGTAACCGGAAATATTTTGCATATTTGCTCGTACAGAAATGGATCGTGTTGCGAATCGTCTCCCAATAACACATATTTAAGATTCGGATAGAATTCCAAAACATGTTTTATTTTGTCGAATTTATGATTGTGGTCACCGCGTCCGCTCATGAAAAAATCAGTAATGCCCCTTTTGATGTTTTTCAGTAAAATAACAGCTCTGGGCAACTTATGGATTTTGGTGAATTTTACAATAAACCGATACAAATTCCACTCACTGCTTGAGATGTAAAAGAACGCATTCTGTTCATCCTTATTATTTCTTCCCGCTGAACTCAAAGCCTGATAATGTGGGACAACACCTTTAAAAACTTTTCGGTCATTTACATTTTTAAATAACAAGATGTATATTTTCTTAAAGATGTTTTTTGTGTGCGAAATTAAAAAAGTATCGTCGATATCAGATATAATTCCCAGGTTCCCTTCGTGCGGTCTTATAAAACTGCCTCTGGAAACAATGATTTCGGATTTATATCTAATACTAACTTCATATTCCATCCATCCAAAATGAAATTCCTTTTCAAGCGGAATGCAAAACTTAAAATAGCCATCATCTAAAGTTTTAGTATGGATTTCTTTTTCTCCAAATTTCAGGTAAATGTCAAAATTTCGAATCGTTTTTATTCTGAACTGATTGATAATCGAACGTGCATTTTTGAAGTTTTTCTTCTGAAAATCATAGTTGTACGTTCGTTTAAACACATGTCCCATTACAATTAATTCCTGCTCATTGGCATAACCTCGATATAATTGTAAAATTGGTTTCATTAATTGTGTATATTTATGTAACTGTAATTTAATTATTTTAATTGGTTTTTAAATAGAAAATTTTGAAAAAGAATATCATATTCGTTGTAAATCCCATTTCCGGAGACTTGGATAAATCTGATTTGATTGAGTCAGTGCAGGAGTTTGCAGACATAAATAACGTTGATTTGGTGGTGTACGAAACCACCGGAAAAAATGATGTTAAAAAAATAAAAGACCTATACAATAAGTACAATCCGGAACGAATTGTCGTAGCCGGAGGTGATGGTACAATTAAAATGGTAGCCGAAGCGATGGAAGAGCACGATGTTATCATTGGTATTTTACCTGCCGGTTCTGCAAATGGGCTATCCGTTGATTTAAACCTGCCATCAACAATCGAAGAAAACCTAAAAATTGCTTTTTTAAATCATTATATCGAAATGGATATGATTTGTATCAATGGTAAAAAAAGTATTCATTTAAGCGATTTAGGTCTCAATGCCGATCTGGTTAAAAATTATGAAGAAAGTGACGTTCGCGGATTTTGGGGATACGCTTTGCAGGCATTTACAACCCTAACAGAATCCAATGAACCTTTTGTTGCGACAATTACCGCAAACAAAGAAACAGTTGAACATACAGCAAGAATGATTGTTATTGCCAATTCTCAAAAATATGGAACAGGCGTAACCATTAATCCAAATGGTGCCATGAACGATGGTAAATTCGAATTGGTAATTCTGAAAAACCTGGATTTATTGTTAATCGGAAAAATTATTACCGGCAATATGCCAATTGATACAGAAGATGTTGTTATTATTTCTACAGATAAAGCGACAATTCAAA
Source organism: Flavobacterium flavigenum (assembly GCF_027111255.2). Classification (NCBI taxonomy): domain Bacteria; kingdom Pseudomonadati; phylum Bacteroidota; class Flavobacteriia; order Flavobacteriales; family Flavobacteriaceae; genus Flavobacterium; species Flavobacterium flavigenum. The sequence continues at coordinate 4,024,127 of NZ_CP114285.2, forward strand.
CCGATTATCCGGTGAGTTTTCAGATTGACGGTGAATATTGCGGTGCACAGAAGTTGTTGGAAATCCATATTCTGCACAAGCAAATGAAAATTGCGATTCCTTAAAATTATTTAAACGGATTGCGTTCCTGCCAGTCGGTTTTGGGTTCCAGATAATTAAAAAATCGCGCAATATTATGATTGATTAAAGCATTGCTGTGGGTGATCAAACCATACATTTTTACAGGTTTGGCACCTACAGAACTTTTAATCTCAAGAGCAGTTCTGGCGAAAACAATAGTTTTAAAACCTTTTTTAATGGAATACCCGATCATATCGTAAAGCATGTTCAGATACAACATTTTTTCGCGTTGCACACTTTCATCATAACCTAAAAAATAGGTATCCATTACATTTCCGTTTTTTATCAATGTATTGAAACCAATTAATTTTTCGTTTAAAAAATAACCATAAAGGAGAAAGTCATCTTCCATGATTTCTTTAAAAAAGCTAAAATGATTCCTGGCGAGAAAAAAGGTATTGAAAGGGGCATTTTTTGCCACATGAAAGTAGAGTTCGTAAATAACATCTTCATATTTTCGAATGTCAGATAAGGACATTTTTTGCTTTACGATTCCTTCAGCTTTTTTTCTGGCGCGTTTGTACTGGTCCCGGTATTTTTTGGATAAAGCATCAATATAATCCTGTTCTGATTTCCAGTTTTTATTGATTTCAAAAACCATGTTAGGCTGGGTGGAGAATGTATAATTATTTTTGAATTCGGCCTGCAGTGGTTCAATTTCTTTGGCAGTAAAATCTTTTATACTGGTAATATGAACTTTTTTTCCACTTGCTTTTAAATCTTTTTTAAGCTGAGTGATGGCTTTATGAAGTGTTTTTATTGCTTTAGACTCTTTTATAGTTTGAGCAAAGGCAAAAGCATTTTGTCCGGTGAGCATGTTGTTGCCCACAAACAATACATGCGAAGCGAAATTTTTAAGGGCAAAATTCCGAACAGAAGTTTTTAAACATTTATCACGTTCTCCAAAGGATTCCAGTTTTTCTGCAAATAAAAATTGGGTCAGGACGATTCCGATAAGCTTCTCTTCTTCAAAGATTCCGATGAAATGGCAAGTCATATTTACTGGACAGGAATTTTCCAGTACTTCGAGATATTCGCGTGACAAAAAAATGTTTTCTGAAGCCAGCAAGTTCCATTCTAAAGGTAGCAGGGACGTGCTTTTATATATTTGGAAAGAATAGTTTGTATTCAAGAGTGTGAGCTAATTTCTTCAAAATTAGATAATATTTGCAATAACTAGTTTGCTTTAAGTTATTATTAAGAAAAATCCGTTTGATTTCAGTTTCAAACGGATTTAATTTATGTTTTTGTTATGCATATGCACAGACAATTCCACCTATAATAGTAAGCGTAAGCATCCAGTACCCGGCGTGGATAAAGATATATTTCCATGATTTCCTTTCAAATAAACCATTGATTCCAATAACCGGGAAAGCAAAAAACAGACCCGCCATAAAACCATGAAGAGCACCATGTTTAAAAGTGCGGTAAGCTGTCCCATAATCTGCCATAAAAGCATGAAAAGATGGTTTGGCACTTGCTATCATAGGAGGTCCGCCAATCATTCCTAAAGCCCCGGACTGATGGATTGTAAAAGACATTAAAGCCATTGAAATCATTACAGAGAAAATATAAGTAAATCCAAATATTTTGAGCATATTGCCTTTTCTGAGATCTTCTTGAGTAAAATTATTTTCTCTCATCCAGATGGTTCCAAATACTTTTGGATTGTACCAGATAAAACCGGTTACAAGTGTAACAACAGCAGCAGCCAGAAATGTAATAAAGTTAATTTCCATAAAATAAGGTTTTTATAATTAGTTGATCAAATTTAATTAAAAATTCAGCGTGAAGGATATTTTATTTTTTGAGTATTAAACGTATTATTTTACTTATTAACACTTTATCGACATAGCTTGTGCTGAAGTTTTAAATCACATAATTTTGCAGCAAACATTGATGCCCCAAATCTATTTTTACTGGATGTACATGAAGAAAAAGATATTACCAATATTACCGTTAATTAATCGTGCTTATGAATGAATTTTACTCGTGAAAAAAGTTGATTAATCTATTTAGTTAATTGTGAAAAAACCGTAATTCGTTACGGTTTTTTTATGCTAAAAAAAGTATAATTTAATATAGGAACAGTAGCATTTTGCTTTTTTTTTATAACTTTAAATGTTGAATTAAAAAGCAATTTAAGCTAACTGTAAAATAAATTCTAACCTTTAATAATATAAGTCATGGTAATACATTATCAGGGAAAACAACATGGAAAAAGTACTAAATTCACTATTAGGATAATTGGTAATAACCTTTCAAAAAGCAGTTCAAACTACCAGATTGATTTGTTGGTAGGAGATAATCAATTGCCATTGTTTACTTCTGAAATTCATCAGAGTTTGTCTAATTGCTTGAGAGAGATTTATTTGTTCAGAAAACACAACGGAATTACTTTTGAAGAATCGTCTGAAAAAATTGAAACATTATTGGTTCCTTACGATAAGGTTTTGTACGATTATAATAAGTTTGCCTTGTTTAGAGCTTAATTTATTTAGAAATTAAAAAAGAAAGGGGCTGTCTCAAAAGTCGAGACAGCCCCTTTTTTAGTATGTATAAAGAGATAGATTAGATATTATTCAAATACATAATCGTACAATATGTTTTTATCTAAACTAATATCTTTTTTAAGAGGTGTCATAATAAAAATGTATCCTTCATTTTCAATCTTATAGAATAACACATTTGCATTCAGACTTTTTAATCCATAGTATTCTATTTTGCTATATATTACTTTTGCGTTTTCACTATTGATTTTTATAGCATACTTATTAAAATTAATGCTAAAACTCTTGACAGAGTCATTATCTATTTGATTTTGTATTGCACTGTCACAGAAAAAATCAATTGTGTTGACCCTGTAATTGTTTTCAAATACGCCAGGGCTTACATTAGTTTCATATAAACCTTCATTAACAATATTAAAATAACCGGTTGTTGGATAATTAGCGGATAGATGATTATTAAATTTACAGTTATTCGAAACATTTTTAAATTTAATCAACAGTAAAGAATATTTGGATTCAATTTCAAATTGTGAAATTACAGAATCTTTTCCTGCTGTATAGCTTCCAATACTAACATACTTCTTTTTAAAAAACGATAAATTTTTTATTTCTATGCTTTTATGCGGAACAAAATTTATTCCGTTCTCACTAATAGTCATCATATGCTTTTTGCAGCTCACAAAAAGGATTAATAATAGTATAATATAGAAAAATTTCATAGTTATTATAATGTGTGAGTTTAATATTCTAAATTAATAGGCAAGAATAGGAAGTATCATTGATTCTCCTACTGATTCTTCCATAATAATAGGTGTTGTTTCAGGTTGAACAAACATAACAATAATTTTAGTTAATAATATAAGTGTATGTCCACCAGGTCTAAAAGCAGCATCAAAACCTGCACTTCTTCCATTTTTACCTCTAAAGTTGTAATGATAACCTATTCCATCTTTACCAAAACTGACTCCTTGTGAAACATGATCATCTGAAGGTCCCATAACTCTTAGCCTATAATCCTTTGGTCTGTAATTTAAATTATATCTTCCAAAATTAATTTGATAATTCCTTCCCTCATCTTTACCATTAAAAAAAGTATCATTTATATCAAACATCTTTTGATTACCAATTCTTAAAGACACATAAGTCTTTAACTTAAATTGATCACCTAAGTTGGAGTTCCATTGTCCCTTTTTACCTGTTTGATGGGTTGATGTATAAGACACATATTGACTCAAATCTACATAACTACTCAAATTAGGTGGTGGCACGTCTCCTCGTCCAAAACCGAAAAACTTACCTATATCTCTCCCAAGGGACTCTATATTACGTCCTACAAAATTAGCTGCATCCTGAACATTTCTGCCTACAAATCTGCCAGCCTCTCCTGCATTTCTTCTAAACCATTCTGCGTTTTCACCATCTTTAAAGAAATTGGCGATAGACTTAAAAGCACCTCCACCAATTTGGTCTTAGTTTCATCCCAGCAATTAACACAATCCTTATCATTCTATATTTATTCCCACTAGGATCACTATACAGCAGCGGAGTTATTGTAAAAGAAATACTTTGTGTTCACGAGCAAGATGCTCGCCAGGTGGAGTTTGTGCAGTCGGATTACTTAATACTGTTTATTAAACTGTCTGCTATTTTTTTGTTTTTTGTAATGCCAAATCCTTTTTCATAGTGTTTTGCTAGAAACACTTTGCAATCAACATCGTTTAGTTCACTTCCTCTTTTTAAAAAGGATAAAGCGTAATCAGCTTCTTGCTTACGCAAATTAACAATTAACGAATCTTTATATATTCCATTATTATTTAATTTTATTAAATTTTGATATAATTCTAAAAAAGCATCAGGATTATTATACTTATTTGCCATAATAAATGTATAAGGTAGTAATGTATAAATACTGTCTTGATTATTTCGATAATATAGCATTAATTGTAAGTATGCATCTTTATTCCCGGTGCGTATGATTTCATTTTGATAATTTGATATTTCGTTTTTTGATAAATTTCCATTATCTTTTACGCAACTAACAAGACTTAGGAATAATAAGAAAAGATTTTTTTTCATTATTTTGTACCTTTAAATTTATTAATTAATTTATTGTTATAATAAACATTCCATGTGCCATACTCTACTCCTAATTCCCAACTTCCAATGAATCCAAGGAAGCTTTCAGCATAATATTTATTGCTTGCTCCAATCACAGTTAGTCCTTCAAAAGCATCAGACATTTTTTGCGCAAAACCGTTAGCTCTTCCTGCATTACATGCCTTTAAAACTAAAGTTAATTTTCCACCATATAATCTAAAATTTCTCCATTCCGGACTTGCTTTCTTGAGAGCAAGATCTAATCCGTTGGCTGTGCTTATAGCTCCATTATTTGCCAAAATATAATCTTCAGTAGCGTGTGCATATACAATGACAACACCTTTAATCTTTGTGTTATCCTTATTAGCATAATGATATAGTGGACCGCCTTGATCCTTGGGATACCAATTTATAGGTTTACCCTTATTGCTATTCTTTAATGAAATTTGAGCGCCAGAGGGTTGTTTAGAAAATATATTATTTATTCCCGAAAAGCTAGCTGTATTTAGATTAATATAACTACTCAAATTTGGTGGTGGCCCGTCTCCGCCACCAAACCATTTAGAAATACTTTTTCCCCAGTTTTTTAAATTTAAATTTTTATCTCCCCATTCTGAGACTCCCCATTTTCTAAAACTTATATTTTCATTCGCCCAGTCTTTAATTCCCCAGCTATCCCAATTATTTACTATCGTAGAAAATACGCCACCTATGATACCTTGTTGAGTATCACTTGGACCATTACCATTATTCTCCTGAATTTTAGGAGGATTGTTATTTGGACAAAAATCACAATTTGCAAAATTCCCGCTAGGATCCGTATACAACAACGGATTATTTAAAACATACCCATACTGGTTGTAATTCTGGGTATTGGCAGGATCCTGTATATAATTGTCAACCTGTAAGAACCTGTGAATTAAAGGATCATACAACCTGGCGTTCATATTAATCAGTCCAACACTTTGCAGATGCTCATGACCAGTATAGCCTCTGTCCAGAACAGTTAATCCGTTAAGAGTATTACCCGCTCCGTCCTGTACTTTTATAAGGTCGCCCCAGGCATCAAATAATCTTTTTTCTACAACCGTACCGGCATCATTGGTGATGGCCAAAATGGTTCCCTGATAATCACGGTGTAAATATAAATAATTTGCAGGGTTTATACCATCACTTTTTACGGCAATAGGAGCAGTGTAGCCATCACCTCCAATATAGGTTACAAATTCTATAGCACCAGTGGTGATGTTTTGTTTAACTTCCATACTGCCGTCAGCAGCATAATGTTTACGTAATGGTCTTAATTCTTTGTCTTCCAAACCGCCGTAATACATGGTACTACGCTGGTTGTCGTCATTGTAAGTAAAACTAATTTTCTCAATTCCAGTTTCCTCAATCTGGATAGGGCTTTTAAAGGCGTTATACGTAATATTCAATTTGCGTTCAGTTGTAGGGGCATTGCTGGTTTTACGGATTTGCACATCATCAAACCAGACATTGCCTTGTGCATTATTGTCTAAACGTAAGCGTATTCTTTTTACACCGGCGGGTACCAGAAAGGTTTTGGTTATTTGGGTCCATGCACCGGTAACATTGCTGACTACGTTATCATGTGTAATAGTATTGAGCCCGTCCTCCATAAACAAAAACAGCTGTGTCTCTGGACCGTCACTATACACCCACGCCGAATACGTATACTCTGTTGGAACCGCATTATCAATTGCAATCCATTTATCTGAAAAAACGTACTGTTCGGTAGTAGTGGTATTGGATAATTTTAAAGTGTTTTTTCCTTCTCCATGTGGCGTTTTGGTATCGTCATAACTAAAAAAGTTGGTATTAGGATGTTTTTCTGTTCCCCATCCGGTTCGGCTTTCCATACTGTCATGATAGATGCCTTCTCTGTTGGCATAATAGCCTGTCGCTTCCGGGTTTAGTGTGATGGCTGTATTCTGGTATTTTTTGTTCGGATCATAATCGTAAGTGCCCAGATTATTGCTAGTTATTTTTCCTGAAGCATCATAAGTTTGAGTTTCCTGAACGCCGTATTTGTTCGTAAATTCTTTTAATCGGCCCAGTTCGTCATAGTCAAAATCCTCTGTATAATTGCCAAATGCGCTATTAATACGCTGGTCCAGATTGTCTGTATTTTTATCAAATTTAGTGGTAAGCGTGAGGATATTGCCTATTGGTTGTGTGGTTTTATCATGCTGTATTTTAGATAAATAACCGTCTGTATCATAAGTGTTGGTCATTTTAATGCCATTTCCTGTGATGCTCTCAAGTAGCTGTCCCTTAGCGCTAACGGTATTGACCTGCCATAATACTTTGTTGTTTATATCAAGAATCTGATACAAAGCACCATTTTTATAAACGTTTTTAGTAACGACAGTACTGCTTTTTCCACCGGCCTCGGCAGTTTTTGTTTCGGTAATAACCCTTCCCAAGCCATCATAATCAAGATCTCGGGTAAATTTATAAGAACCGGTTTTTTGTTCTGTAATAGAGGTTGGACGTTTAAATGTAGGATCGTAAATGATAGAAGTCAAAATATCATTTGCCCCGGAAGGCTCATTTAAATCTTTGTAACTTATAGTCAACGGTAATTTTGTACCATCATAGGTATATGTGGTTTCACTGTTGGTATCCGCTCCTGTCACTGTTTTTTTAGTGGGTCTTCCGCTTGGATCACGGGTAATGGTCGTTTTTACATTGCCATTTTGGGAGGTTTCTTCTTCAAGTTCTCCCCAGTCATTGTGTTTATATTTGAATGTACCTGCCGAAGGGTCAATTAGGGCTGTTTTTTGACCCCAGCCATCCTGCTCCATATCAATACTAATGCCATTGTAACGGGTTTGTTTTAAATTCCCGTTGGCGAAGTAGGAATAATTGATTGTCCCGCCCAGTGTTTCGTCAGTAGAAATTACATTACCCACTGCGTTTTTAGTGATGGTTTTGGTTTTTAAGCCATCGGTAACAGTAGAGACAAGTCCTGGTGGATAATTGGCAGTTGTTGTTCTTTGATTAAACAGTTTTGTTTCTGTTGGCCTGCCGTACATATCAAACTTGGTTTCATTCCATTGGGTAGGAGTGGATCCAAAGTAGGGTTCACTGGTTTTATAAATGCGATCATAGATATCATATAAATAGGATACATAAGAAAAAACGCCATTGATATCTTTTACTCCGGATTTTGTTTTTCGTCCAAGATCGTCAAATATTTGTACGGAAGCGCTGCCATCTGTTGCATTTGTTGTAACTGTGGTTGTTGATCTGATTTGAGGATTAAAGGATTGGGTATAAGATGTCGTGATTGTTAAGTTTAACTGATCGTCTTTTACGGTTAAAGGTTTAAACCACGAATCATAGGTATAAGAGGTGGAAAATCCGTTGGTATCCGTCTCTTTTTTTAGTAACCCGTTATTGATATCATATTCAAAAGTAGAAAACAACAAATCATTATCCGTTATTTTGGTTACAAAGCGTCCGGATGCATCATATTCGTATTGGGTAGTTCTGGGCTGTAAAGGAAGTGGTGCCGTAAGGGTCTTTTTGATAACATTTCCAAAGGAATCATAATCATTATGCTCCTTTATGGTAGCTGTTCCTGTTCCGCTTTTATCAATGTCCGAAAGTAACTGGTTAGAATTGTAAGTATAAACTTCAGTACTGCTCATATCAGGAGCACCGGTAACGCTGACGCTCTGAGTTTTTTGAGAAAGCCTTCCTAATATATAAAGCGGACTTGTAATCGGCTCCTGATAATCTATCGTGGTGGTAGAATTCTGGGTATCTGCTGATCCCTGAGTAACACTGGTAATGCTTTTGATATTATTATAAGAATCAAAAGTATTAGTAGTAATAACACTTGTGTTATCTAAACCATTATATTGTATAATACCTGTGTTTTGTAATTTAAAAACTTTATTTTCCTGCAATGCATTCTCCGCGGTTGAGGGTGTATAGGATAAATTGGTTTTAGAAGTAAAGCTAGATGGTGAAAAATTACTATAGGGATAAGTTAAATATGGCACTACATAACTTTCAGTTGTTGCACCTCTCAATTTTACATCTTTAACGATAACAGAGCTCATAATGCTGCTGCTGTCATCATGCCAGTTAGTTTCCATAATAGATCGGAACCCCATAAAACCTAAGCCTTCCAGATGAGTTACAGGGCCATAATAACCATATAGTTTCTTTTTAGAAACAGTCCCGCTCTTTTTTTCTAATTTGGTGACAATATGAGAATTCGGTGAAGTTACTAAATCAAAATAAGGATAACTTTCGGTTGCTTTACTAGATTTATAAATAGAATAATAATCATTTTCATAAATTTCATCTAATGGCTGATATGTGATAAATTCCTGTACACCATTGCCGGTTGTAATTGTGCTTAATAATTCTTTTGAAGTATCTTTTGTAGAACTAAAAAAATGTAATTTATTTTTATTTATAAACGCAATTTCAAATCGTGGAAGTTGTTGCTCGCTGGAGGGCAAATAAATAGGCAACGCATAGATGTCAATGTTCGGTTGTTCTGAACTAATTGCAGTTTTTGTAATATAGGTATTGGGTGCAATTTCCGTATAGGTGCTGACTTGAATAGTTCCACTAAGGGGAAAAGTTTTTCTTGTGTTTTTTACTATTGTTAAATCACTTTTTCCATCATTATCATAATCAGTTGCAAAATAATTGTAGCTGTTATTGGAGTTATTAGCTGTAAATGGTGCATAATTAGATAAGTTTTCTATGGTATAACCATTCCCTTTTTCATCTGCAATTCCTTTTGATGGAAATCGATACCACCAGTTAGCAGTACCTGGACTTGGTATGATAAAATCAGATTTTCCGTCTCCATTAAAATCTCCTATTACAATTTTTACGTCCAGTCTAATAGCTGAATTAATGGTTTCGGATATTTTAATCAGACTATTATTTTCATTCAGGGTATATACTTTCAGTACTCCGGTCTCGAATATGAAAATATCCGATTTTCCATCCCCATTAAAATCCGCAACATAACATTGAGATTGTGCAGTAATGGGTAGTGTGCCTGATTCATTTGCATAATTTGAAACGAGTCTTCTGTCTAAATTGACAAAATACGATTTTCCACCATTATATGTACCTGTAGTTTTGGTACCAAAACTACAATTTCTTGTATAATAAGTAAATGTTTTTTCTACAATTACAACATCAGTTATTCCATCTCCATTAAAATCCCCGTTCATATAAAGTTTGGGAATATCTTCTGTCATTGTACCGGTACTGTTGCAATCAGTAAATGAATGCGAAAATGTAGGAAAAACATATGACTTAGAACCTTGAGGATAAATAAGTGTGGAACCGGTAGTAGCATAGGTATCAAAAGTTGTTGCCATTACCAGTTTCTTTACAACTGTCCAGCCCTTACTGTACCAGTATTTGTTATTTTGCGTTAAAAAAGAAACCGGGAAAATTTCATCAAAACCGTATTCCTCTAGTATTGGCTGTCCAAAGTTTGGATATGTCTGGGCACTCGTATTAGGGCTAATACCTGTAAAAAGCCAATATTTCTTTTTAGCATCAGATCCTGTAGTAGGATATAAAATAAAATCCATAGCCCCGTCCCCGTCAAAATCACCGGATACTGTAGAAGCATTTATTGAAGAAACATTATTGACATCTATAGTATTTGGATACGGAATATAATTTATGGTACTTTCAGTAGTATTATATTGGAAAACAGTGGGATTATAACTTTTGGATTTATCACCGTTTTTTTCTGTAACCTTACTTAATTGATCATAATTTTGTGTAGTTTGAGTGTATTCAAGCAAATAACTTCGAAAACCTATATTGTTACTTATAGATTGGATTTCTTTTAAGAGGTATTCCTGATCGTATTTTGCTAATCCTATGTAGGCACTTTCTTTACGGGATCTATTTTGATAAACAAACTTGATTTCATTAATAGGAGTTGAAGATGTAAGAGTCCCGTATTTAATAGAACTGATATTTTGCCAGCCATTAAAACCAGACGGAAAGTATTCATATTTAATATTAACACCTTGGGCATTTTCCCAAGAGCTAATAGTCCACTCCAGATGTGAGCCTGTGCCATTTTGATATCCGTAATACGCTTTTGATCCGTCAGGATATTCTACCAGAAAATAAATAGGCCCTGAGTTGGGATAGCTTGGATTCGTATACGAGGTTATTTTTACATTAGAGAAATTTTCAGTTTCATATTGGGTATTATTCGCTCCGTAAATCCCGCTTGTACCTTTTTTTACAAGTAAACGCTGACCGTCCAAGGCAAAACGATCATCAAAACGATCTACAGCCTTTATTTTGCCATCATGGAATTTAGTTTTAGGAATTCGGGTAATCTTAGATATTCCGGAGATTTCCCATCCATAACCTGCAAGGCCGTGACCTCCCTGACTATTGTAGGATAAACTAATTTGCGGTTCTACTCCGTTAATTCCTGGAGGTACTGCAATCGGAATATTATAAGAGGCTCCACCTGTTAAGGTTACAGACAGGTCTCCCGCTGTAACACCTGTTTCTTGAGAGGAACCTGTAGGGTTGGTCTGAGCGGATAAAAAAAAGGTAAAACTTAGAAATAAAATCGAAAAGTAAAATTGCTTCATGCTGCTATTTTTTAATAATTTTTATTGTTTTTTGTTCCCCGTTTTTATAGGTCAGCGAAACAATATAAACGCCGTCCGGATAACTTTGAAAAGGAATATTTTGAGAATTGATATTTCCGTTGGTATTGTATTTTTTTAACACCTGACCAGAAATTCCAACTATTTGTATGGAAATAACAGAGTTGTCATTAGTAAGTTCCCATTTTAGGTATAACTCTTCTTTTACTGGGTTCGGATAATAAGAAATAACATCTTCAGATGAAAATTTAATTAAGTCTTCGTCTGTTATTGCTTCAATTTCTTTCGCCGGTTTTGCTGTCTGGCAGTTTAGGCAAAGAGATCTGACAATTTGATTTCCTGTCAGGGAGTCATAACTAAAGGTGATTTTATTCTGGGCATTAGAACAAAAAAAAGTTCCAAACCATAAAATGGCTAATATGTTTTTCATTATTTATGATGTTTATTCGTATTCTAAAAATGTTAAAAAGTGCAAATGAAGGGTAAATAAATTCACAGTACAATACCTGTAGTTATTTTTAATAAAAATCTACCTAATTGTAGTTTTTTATCTATAAAATAGCCTTTTTTGCTGTTTAAAAATAAAATATTCGAAAAATTTTCTTATAAAATGGATTTAATAATTAATTTCCTTAACTATAAATAGCTATTTTAAATAAGTTTTTTCTTTATTTAGTATGCAAAAAAGAGGTGATTTATATTGATTTAATGTTTAAAATCATTTTTTGTGTAATAAAATATGATTTTTTTAAATCTTAATTGATATAGTAAATTTATAAATTGGCGTGATTTTCTTTCCATATAAAAAGCCCCCGAAGTGAATCTCACTTTTTGAGGGCATTGAAATAAATAACATTTTTTGCTATGGTTTTAGCCGGTAATTTATACAATTTGTTTTTCTTTCCTGAAATTCCTCCATCCAAAACCAATCAACAGTAAATTGAATAATACCAAAGGTAAAAATGTTGTTGTTAAATTTATTTTAGAAGTATCTTCAAAAGTTTCGACTTTAAATTTAGACCAGTTTTCTTTGGCTACTGGGGCATTATCAAAGATTTTAGGGTAAAAATACAGCCTCATTTTTTCATGGAATTCTTTTGTCTTTTCCATAAACAAAAGCTGGTTTTCCAAATCTGATTTTGCAATTGCATTTAGTTGGATTTGGGTGTGCAACGTGGGAATAAATTGTGCCATCGTCTGGCTCGTCTGATTACGCTGTTTTAATTTGATCTGTAATTCCTGAGACTGTTTGGCCGATTCGTCATCACCCATTTGCTGCATCGCATAATACCATAGCCAGCTGAATTCGGTATCTGGTAAAGTATAACTTTTGAACTGCGGATAATGACTGTAGAATTTATCCATCGTCGTTTTTTTATCCATATCCCATTTTTCGTGGTAGGCATTTCGTTGTTTCAGTGTCAGTTCTAATGCTTCGGGAACCGGGTATTTGTTTACAATATAAGTGTTAATGGTTGCCGGAAGAATAATAATCAGAAACAGCCAGATCGTCAGTAAGATTACAGCATTAAAATTTGAATCTTTTTGAAGCGAAGCCATAAAAAAGCAAATGGCAAACCAAAAGAGAATGTACAAAATACTGATGATGTAAAAAGTGAGAAGTGAATTGTCAAATGGAATATTCAATAATAAAACTGCAATAAAAAGCATAATCGTCAGCAATGTAGCAAAACTTAAAATTCGGATATAGAATAATTTAAGAATATATAAAAAAGTATTGTTGCTTTGCGTGGCAACAATTTTCCAGGTTCCGGATTCTTTTTCTTCCGAAACAATATTATAGGTAAAAGCAATAATCAGAAGCGGAAAAAGATAAACAAGTACAAAACTAAAATCAAGGTTTCCCAACAAAAGATTACCCGGATTATTGAGTTCCGAATCATATTTCTGACCTTCCAGACCTCTGATTGTAACGCTCTGAATCGACGGATTGACGTCACGCTGACCAATTGCCAGACTGTTGAGAGGGAATGTTTTGTTGACCAGTGAAAATTTTACATAATAAAGCAAAAGACCCATTTCGTCTTTGTGAAAAGAAGTGTTACGGGCAATGTGTTCTTTTTGATAAACCGCTGCTTCCGTGATATTTTTATGTTGCTTTTGCTGGAATTGCTGTCCAATTAAAAGGCTTATAAATCCGATCGTCAAAAGAAACAATAATCCAACTTTTGTTCCCTTAGAGCGAATGAAATTTTTAAATACTAATGCTAACATATTAAATGGCTTTTAAGTTTTTTGAAGCTAACAGGATCAAAATAAACAACAGACTAATCCATAGAAAAAGTGAAATAACTGAGACAATTTCGTTTTTTAAAACGCTCAAAACCCCTTTTGGTTCATAATGAAATTCCTGAACTTCTGCCCAATGATCTTTGTCGATTACAGCCGGCTTATCTTTTTTATTGCTGATGTATTTAATTTGTAAAGCATTCATTTTTTGCGCCATATCATAACGATACGTTTCGGCTTGTTTCTGGAAATCGATGTACGAATCATAATTGGTATTGGACAATGCCATCGACAGATTTTTCATCGCGATATAGGGATTCAAAAACGATACTGCTTTTGAAAAACTGTTTTGCTTTTCGTACACATGAAGCAGATTTTCCAAATGTTTGTTGTAGATATTCGAACTGATTTTCTCGCCTTCGGTCATGATAAAACCGGAATAATTGAAAGGCAGTTTCTGAACCGAATCGACTTTGTGTACCGCCAATAAAGAATCTTTTATTGCTTTGTAATGCGGATCATTCGGGTTGTGACTGTCTCCTTGTTTCAAAATATCTTTTTCGATATCGCTGTTGAACTGAATTTTTGAAGGCGCTTCGTAAATATAAGCGCCAATTGCCTGCGTTGTTCTCGGTAAAATAATTGTGAAAACCAACCAAATCCCAATTAACGAAACCAACGCTTTTTTTGAAGTTTTGCATGAAGCAGAAATCAAAACGGCAATGGCGCAAAAAAACATTAGGTATAGAAAATGAAACCCAATAAACAAGATCATTTTAAGGGTTTCATCAAATGAAATGCTAAAGTTCTGAAGCAATAACCAGATGAAAACCAAAGCAAGAATTGCCGGGATAAAAAGCATCATAACGACAGATGCAATTCCAAGTATTTTGCCTAATAAAAGTTGTTTCCAGTTGATTCCCTGACTTAAAAGCAGTTTTAGTGTTCCGTTTTCCCTTTCGGCTGCGACCGAATTAAATCCGAGGAAAAAAATCAGTAAAGGCAATAGAATTTGTAAAACCATAGCGGTACTTATCTCCCCAAAACGAAGCATACTGTTAGAGGATCCGGCTTCAGAAAAATTGGCTGTATTTTGCTTGTGGGCTTCGAGAAATATAGCATTCCCAAAAAACGGTTCCATTCCAAATTCAAAAACACTCAGCGAAGTACTTTTTCGGAAAGCAAAATTTCCATAATGTGCCATTCTATGCGGATTCTTATCCGGATTTTTCAGCCAGTCTTCGCGGGATTCATGCTGGTATTTTTCACTGGTTTCATTTTGATTTGTATAGTTTTTCCATCCTGATAAAACGGCGTAAACTAATAAAAAACCAATAAAAATTGTGATGATGTAAACAGCCCCGTTTTTAAAAGCTGAATTTTTTAAATGTTTTGCAATTAAAATTTCTACTTGTAAAGACATGCTTTGTTAAAATTTATAAGTTACGGTAAGCGTCGCATTTCGTGGTGCACCGGGAAATAATCGAAGGTAGTTTTGCGCGCCAAGCCAATAGGTTCTATTAAAAACATTGCCGACATTCATAGCAATCTGCATGTTACTTTTAGTGGGTTTGTAATAAATCGCAGCATCAAAAATGGTAAAATCCGGAATTGTAAAATCTCTGGTAAACCATGGAATTTTGCTGCTTTGGTATTGCATTCCCGCTCCAATTCCGAAATTGTCCAGAGCAGAATCAGATCTGAAATTGTATCGTGTCCATAAGTTGGCACTGTTTTTCGGTGTATTTTGTTTTCTGGCGCCAATTAATGAAACATTGCGATCATTGGTAATTTGAGCATCAATATAACTGTAAGAAGCATTAATTTGCCAATCAGGAATAATGTAACCGGCCAAATCGAACTCAAAACCACGACTTCTTTCGGCTCCTCTTGTTACCAATAAATCAGGGTTTAAGGGATCATTAGCATTCATCAAAATATTCCGCTGGTTGATTTCGTAAACAGCCGCGTTAAAACTCATTGAATTATTGAAGAAAGTAGCTTTAAATCCGACTTCCTTCAAATTACTTTCTAAAGGATCAAACTGGCTTCCGGCAGGTAAACTTCCGGTCTGAGGCATCAAAGTCACTGTGTTCGATTGTGGCTGATAGCCTTCCAGGTAAGTCGTATAAACATTTATTGAATTGTTTACGGCATACGTTACCCCAACTCTTGGCAGCAAATCCGATTTTTTTACAGTCAGTTCATTGTTTGCTTTGTAATTCGTAATATCCTCGAACCATTCTTTTCTTAAGCCTAATAAAAAAGTAAATTTTGCCAACTGAATCTGATCCTGAATATAAATCGCATTTGTAGTGGTCAATGCTGATGGCAGAGCAGTTCTAACATTTAAAGTATAGTCTTCGGGGCTTGTAACGGTATATTTCGGATTGTTCAAATTGAAATAAGTCACATTTGGTTTTGGCAGAACAACTCCGTCGATAGTGGTCGTTTGGTAATTAGAAGCATTTGCGGGTACAAAAGAAGCTGCAACGGTGCCGTCATTTAGCAGATAACCTCTGGCTGCATTTTGTCCTCCGCCTATGTTTTTGTTCCAGCTGCTTAAATCGTAACCCGTCAATAATTTATGGTTCAGTTTTCCGGTTTTTAAATCGAAGTTTAAGTAAGCGCTCAAATTATCAATGTCCCAATTTTGCTGGCGCTGTACAAATTGCATCATGGCCAGGCTTGTTACCGGCTGGTTATTCATATCTACGGCAAAAGCATTGGTCGTTCTGTGTTCCTGAAGATCTTCTGTCCAGGTTTGTTTCATGTACGAAGCATTGAAACTAATTTTAGAATTGAATTTATGTGCAAAATTCGTCATCAGAATCATTTCTTTCGACCTGAAAAAATCGCTCGGAGCACCCAGATTCAAACTTATTGGGGTTTTGTTCAAATCTGTCACTCCGGCAACGGCACCAAAAATGGGCTGTCCTCTGTCTAAAATTCCTTTCATGTCGCTCAGGATCAATTCAGTATTGATAGCCGTTTTTTCATTCGGAATATAACTGAAAGATGGCGAGATCAGGAAAGATTTATTATTCACCAGGTCACGAAAAGATTTGGCTTCCTGATACGCACCGTTTACACGATACAATAATGTTTTGGATTCGTTTAGCGGACCTGTAAAATCCAAAGTTCCTCGTAAAGTACTGAAACTTCCAACACTCATGCTGACTTCTTTATGTTCTGTTGCCAAAGGTTTTTTGGTAACCATATTGATGCTTCCGCCCGGATCTACAGAAGAGAATGTAGCGCTCGAAGGACCTTTTATGACTTCTACACGTTCAATATTAGTAGTCAGTGGCTGTAAAAAATAATACTGTCGTGTTCGCATTCCGTTGATGATTTGGCCTTCCTCATTTTGGCTGATACCGCGAATCGTATATTGATTGTAATAACTCGCCGGAATAACACCGCTTGTCATTTTTACGGCATCGGCCAGATAGAAAGCGGCTTTATCTGCAATTAATTCTTTGGTTACAGTCGAAATAGATTGTGGGATATCTTTGTTTAATGCTGCGGTTTTTGTCGCTGCAAAAGAATAGTCACTGTAATATTTTTTTGTAGAACGACCAATAATTTCAACTGTTTGTAACTCATTTCGCTTAGCTTCCGTTTCAACAGAATCCTTCGCAATGCTATCCCTTATTTTTTCGTTAATCGTTTGGGATTGTATAGACTGTATGCCTGTTAAAAATAATAAGGCAAATAAAAATAGATGTTTCATTTTGGTTGATGGAAATCCTGATTTCCTTTTAAACAGTTTGTAAATACAGATTTTCAAGTTCATTGGCAGAAATTTTTTCGGCTTCGATGACAGTTACCAGATTTCCCTGTTTCATAATGCCAATGTGTGTTGCGACTTCCCTTGCTCTGAAAATATCGTGTGTTGCCATTAAAATTGCTGTTCCGTCAGCCGAAAGTTCTTTTAAAATCTGCGAAAATTCATTTGATGCTTTAGGATCAAGACCGCTCGTTGGTTCATCAAGCAATAGTACTTTTGCTTTTTTAGCAATGGCGATTGCGATGCCTACTTTTTGGCGCATACCCTTTGAGTAGCCTCCCAAGTTTTGATCGTGAGCAGTAATTTGCAGACCGGCTTTGGTTAAAAAATAAGTCAGTTCTCCGTTTGAATATTTGAATCCGGCAAGGGAAGAAAAGAATTTCAGGTTTTCAAGACCCGTAAGATTTGGATATAACATGACTGTTTCTGGAATGTAAGCCACATCTTTTTTAGTTTTATCAGCATCGGTAACAACCGAAATATCATTTATTTTAATCTCGCCTTCGGTAGGTTTTATAAATCCGAGAAACAAGTTTATAGTAGTGGTTTTTCCGGCACCATTTTGTCCTAAAAGTGCAAAAATTTCACCTTTGTTGATGGTTAAATTTAAAGTGTTTAAAGCAATTTGGTCACCGTATTTTTTAGTCAGGTTTACTGCTGTGAGCATAATGTATGGATTTGGGAATTATTTATTTTTAAAACAGATATAGCTTTTTCCGATCGTTCGGTAAGAACGACCAGAGCTATTTTATTAAATGTAAAAGAGGGAAGTGTTTACTGAAACGATTTTGTTTAAACCAGAAAATAACAAGATTGATCAAATTTGCTGATGGAATCTATTCGCCAAAATAGATTTCATCAGATCAATATCTGAAATAGCTGACATTACCTTTTGTCCGAAACAAAAAGAATGATTTTCAACATTTAAATAGTAAGAATCCGGTAAACTAAAATAGTGCAGGAGGTGCTCTTAAAGCAAAGAGACTGCCTTTGAAAAATATTGAAGTAACTTTATTGTAAAAGAAGAATACAGTTGAAGTTACAACGTTTGGTGTATGAAATGAAAAATTATGAAATGAATCTGAAATAAATGTGCTGAATGTAAAGTGACAAACAGGACAATTAGTATCGACAGTATGCCTATGCGTTATCTGTTTTTGATTGGGAGTGTATTTATGGTCGCAATGTTTCTCATGGATTTGCGTATAAATATGTTCATAAGAGTGAATAGTCTGAAAAAGCATTGCGAACAATACCATTACAGACATGAAAAGATTAATTAGTAAAAATTTCTTTTTATTCATTCTTGATTTGGAAATCGCAGCATTAAATAATGCAACTAGGTTGCAAATATAGAGATCTTATTTTAAAACGAAAACAAAATTATTTTATCTTTTTAAAAGACACTGTCCTTAAAAGTGTGTAAGTTTAAAAATAACGGGGTTTGACTTTTTAATTAAAGTTGAACCCTTTTTTCAAATATAGTTAAGAACTGATTGAGTATTAATCCCCAATTATGGATTGGCATTGTCCATTTTTTGGTAGCTTCTCTTAAAGCCAAATATACAGATTTTAAAACAGCTTCATCTGTGGGGAATGATAATTTATTTTTGGTGTATTTTCTAACCTTTCCATTTAGATTTTCAATTAGATTAGTGGTATAAATTATTTTCCTAATTTCTATAGGGAAGTCAAAAAAGACTGTAAGTTCTTCCCAGTTTTCCTGCCAGGATTTAACGGCATAAGGATATTTTTGATTCCATTTAAAGGCAAAATCTTCAAGAGCAGCTTTAGCAGCTTCTTTAGTTGGAGCATCATAAATCTGCTTCATATCTTTAGAGAACTCCTTTTTATCTTTCCATACTACATAACGCGCTGAGTTACGTATTTGGTGTACTACACAGATTTGAGTCTGTGATTCAGGGAATACATTTTTAATAGTCTGAGTAAAGCCGTTTAGGTTATCTGTAGCTGTAATTAATATATCCTCAACACCTCTGGCTTTTAAATCTGTTAAAACCCCTAACCAAAAGCTGGCACTTTCATTCTTGCCTAACCACATGCCTAAAACTTCTTTTTTTCCTTCTCGATTCAGACCAACAGCAAGATAAATAGTTTTGTTAATAACCTTTGAGTTCTCTCGAACTTTAAAGACAATCCCATCCATCCAAACGATTAAATAAACAGGTTCTAACGGGCGATTTTGCCAAGCTGTTATATCATTGGAAACTGATTCGGTAATTCTGGAAATAGTGGAGGTTGATATGTCAAATTTATAGACTTCTCTTATTTGTTCTTCAATATCACTAACAGTCATTCCTTTGGCGTAAAGAGAGATAATTACATTCTCTAATCCATCAATCATGCTTTGACGTTTTGGAATAATCATGGGATTAAAAGAAGCTTCCCTGTCCCTGGGAACCTGAATGTCTGATTCTCCAAATGAAGTTTTTATTTTCTTATTGGAAAAACCATTACGAGAATTCGATGAAGCTGTCTTTTCGTGTTTCTCATATCCTAGATGAGAATCCAGCTCCCCCGATAGAATAGCTTCTATTCCTCGTTTTTGTAATTGAGCCAGAAAACCGTTTAGGTCTTCACCTGTTTTGAATTGTTTTAAAAATTCATCTGATAATAAATCTTCTTTTTTCATAAGACTGTGTAAAAGTTAAAGTTAAAAAAAATGATGGTGATTTAATAACCCCATCATTTTTTAACTTACACAGTTAGTGAGACACTACCTTTTAAAAGCTTAATCTAACAAACTATTTTCCAATGATTTCTTTTCGGTGTAAAGTTTCCCAGTCTTTTAAGGCCATTATGACATTTCCCAAAGATTGACTGTGCAATGTTTTTCGGTACTCAACAGTTGGAGGAAAAGTGTCATAAACCGTTCTTATAACCAGTTTGTTTATTTCCAGATCTTTGAACTCTTTCGATAACATTTTATCGGTGATTCCATCCAGATCCCTCGAAATTTCCTTGAATCTTTTGGGGCGATCGGACAAAGCAATAAGGATTGGCAATTTCCATCTTCCGTTGAGTACTTCCAGGGCATCCCTTACCGGTAATAAGGCACTTAAACAGGATTCTTTTGAACAGGTTTTATCAGATGTAACAACCTTCCGTGTATAAG
Source organism: Flavobacterium flavigenum (assembly GCF_027111255.2). Classification (NCBI taxonomy): domain Bacteria; kingdom Pseudomonadati; phylum Bacteroidota; class Flavobacteriia; order Flavobacteriales; family Flavobacteriaceae; genus Flavobacterium; species Flavobacterium flavigenum. The sequence goes on from NZ_CP114285.2 coordinate 4,044,686, forward strand.
GAACATCAATTCCCGATTTTGCAGAAGGTGCATTGCCATAAGCTTTAAAAGGCGTAGAGGTAGTTGACTCGTGTAATAGCTTCTGAAAAGCAAAAAACCTTAGCTATTATAATTGCTAAGGTTTTTTATAAGAAATAGGTTGGGGGACTATTTCTTTTATTATATACTTTTTTTACCAGTTAAAGGGTAAATACCAATTATTAATATTCATTAGTTTAGAACGTACTGCATCAGCATTTGTATTTCCTTCTTGTTTGAGTTTATCGTGAACCTTATCAGCTAAAAAAGCCGGGTCGTTTCTACGTAAAGCAATACGAACCAAATCTTCCCAACGGTTTCCTTCATATGCTAATTCTAATGCGTCTTCCTGGATAATATTATTTTCAGTGGTAATCACATCATCTCCAACAGCTCCCACATTTTTTAAATAGGCACGACCACGAATTCCTCCACCACGATGCCATGTTCCTCTAAAAAAAGGATAATCACCTTTACGAGCGTCAAAATCGTAAGGGAATGGTAGAAAAGTTTGTTGGATATTAGTAACATCTGTCAGTGCAGGGTCTGCTGGTGGAGTATAAGTAGTGCTAATGCCTTTATTTAAAATGGCATATGCTACTTTTTGCTGGCCGTCTCTGTTTGCTGCTTCTGCATAGCGTAGATGTAATTTTGCGGCACGGTATAAAAACCATTGTCCTTTTGTATTGGCTATTCCGGTTGAAGCCACTGCTTCACTTTTATATAAATATTTCATAATAACAGGATCACCATTTACAATATTGTAGGTGAATTTTTGTCCACGGGCATCGTAAGGGATATTGTTGCTTTGTGTTTGATTACTCCACAACTGAATAGCACTTTGGGAGGGTTTCACCAAATAGTCTCCATTTTTGTTTGAAAATAACTTAATGAAAGGGTTTTTTGGTGCAAAATTATTTTCAAAAGGTAGAGACCAAATCCATTCCGTATTCCACAACACATCTCTGTCTCTACCAAAAATAGATCTCCAGCCCTGATTGTCGCTATTGATTAACGAAGAAGCATCAGCTTCAAAGTCTCTTCTATATCCAACTGCTAAATCGTCGTGACTTACAACCTCTGCATATTTTACCCTGTACATATCAAAACGTTCAGTGTCACTACTACTATTAGATGATGTTTCCATAACGTTTTTGTAATGAATTGCAGCTTTATTATAGTTTCCTTTCCAAAGCTGTAAATCCCCCAAAAGGCACTCTTTGTTGATGAAGAATTTTTCAGTGTAATAACCGTCAATATTGATCATTAAAGAACTGGTGGTTTCGTACACTTTCTTGTAAGGCAGGTTTTCTGTAAAGGTAATGAGTTGATCCAATAATTGATTGAACGGTAATTTTGGATACTTCGAAATGTTTTTAACATCTTCTATGGTTTCAATTGGTTCTGTGATATACGGAACGTTTCCATAATGAATTCCTAATTGCAGGTACACCCAGCTTCGAATCGCCCCAATATCAGAATAACGCTGTGCGTATTGTTCTTGCGTAAATCGCTTTTTTTCGAGCATCATATCGAAATTTTTAAGCACATTATTACAGTTTTGGATTACCACATAAAAATCTTTAGGATTTGCATAAGGGTTATCTGCTGAAACATTATGTTCTGAAATCTCTTTCAGATAAGGACTTGAATTTCGGGTTGTCGTCATCAGGTCAGCACGCATTTCATTCAGAATAATGTTTTTTTCTGCAAGTGCCATAAATTTCCCATAAACACCTATTACAGCTGCATCTGCATCATATATATTGCGGTACATTTGCTCATCAACAAGTTTATCTTCAGGCTGTACATCTAAATAGTCTGAACAGGAGCTCAAGCCAAATACGAGAGCTATCACCCATAATACGGTGCTTTTTTTTGTTTTTGTACTAATTGTTGTTATCATCTGTATATTCTTTCTTTCTAAAGTGTAAAATAATTAAAGGCCTAAACGCAATCCTAACTGAAAGCTTTTAAACTGAGGTGCTAATCCTGTATCTGCTCCCTGTCCAAATATTGATGAGGTAGGGCTAAATTCAGGGTCATATCCAAGATAATCTGTCAGGGTAAAGAGGTTATTTGCTGTAGCGTAAATTTTTATAGCCTTGATGTAGTTCATTTTTTCAACATTAAAATCGTATCCTACTACTAAAGTTTTCAGTCTTAAATAAGAACCATCTTCAATCCATCTATCAGAAAAATCGGCATTACCCATTGGATCTCCCCATGTTGCTTTTGGCATATCAGTTTGTTGACCTTCGGCTCTCCAGCGGTTAGCTACAGCAACGCTTTGATTTTCGTAACCACTCATTTTTTCCAAATTGTAACGTAAGCCATTATAAATATCGTTACCTATAGAAAAAGCAAACAACCCCTGAAGACTGAAACGTTTGTAGGTAAAATTAGTTGTAATGCTTCCTGTTAAATCCGGGTTTGGATTACCAATGTTCATACGGTCTTTATCATCAATAACCTTATCACCATTAGTATCTGTAAAGCGCACATCACCGCCTGCAAAAGGAACAAGTTCACCATTAGTTAAGCGTCTTGATAATCCGTCTGCCTGAGCTTCTGTAGTAGTTGAATAAACACCATTTGTTTTTAAACCATAGAACAAGTTGGCATCATGACCTACAGATGTAATGTAGGTAGCACCGCCAAATTGCGTAAGTATATCCCCGTTTGGAAGACTTTGGACTTCATTTTTATAAGTAGCTAAATTTAAACCAAAATCAAAAGTGAAATCTGGAGAACTAATAACACGGGAATTTAAAGACATCTCTGCACCCAAAGTTTTCATTTGACCACTATTAGATACAACATAATCAAATCCGCTTAAGCCACTAACAGATTCATAAACAATCATATTGTCTGTTTTCTTTCTGTAAAAGTCCATAGAAAGATTGATGCGTTCGTTAAACAAACCCAAGTCAGCACCAACATTAAATTTTTTAACCGTTTCCCATTGCAGGTTTGGATTTCCAATGTTTCCACTTACTAGGCCTTGTACTCCCAATAAATTTTGAGAGACATAATATTTTTGAGCTGTAAAGTTTCCTATATCGTCATTTCCGCTTTCGCTAATGGTTCCTCTTAACTTTAAATAATCAATAGTTTTTGAATTTTTCATAAAATTTTCGGCAGAAACCAACCATGCTCCTGTTATAGCTGTCATAAGGGAGAGCTTATTTTTTCCGTTTGCTTTGTCTCCAAAACGGCTTGAACCATCCACGGCGTAACTTGTAGTCAGGAAATATTTATCAAGATAATTATAATTAGCACTAGCATAGATGTTTAGCCAATTCCACTCTCCCAAAGCTCCACCAACCTGGCGTAATAAGTTAGATCCAGCCCCTACACTCGTAAAATCATCTGTAGCAGAGTTGTATCCTAAACCTAAATCACTTTCAGAATGATTGCTTTGAGTTCTAAAACCAAAACGAACATCTACTTTATGGTTTTCTTTAAATCTCTTCAGGTAATTAGCATAAATATCGGTAAAAATGCTATTGTAAATTTGCACTTCGCTGCCTGAACGGTTTTTTGCTATTGCTGTAGGAAGAATAATATCAGCAACTCCTTTATCCGGAATAAAGAAAGATTCGCGCTCTTTATTATAGGTAAGTCCAAAAAGGGCATTTATATTGAATGCATTACTGATGTTGTATTTAAAATTAAGGTTACCAAAGAAACGGTAGTTTTTGTTGGTTCCAATTCCGTCATTAATGATTGCTCTTGGATTACTTACGTTAAAATCATCTGTATCTGCCAGATTTGGAGAAACATTTCCGTTATCATCTATAGCATTTGGAGACAAGAATGGTGATTTTGTCAGACCTAAATAGATCGGGCTGGTTTTGTAAGCAAATCCCTGATCTCTTTGTTCCTGAAGGTTGTTAATGAAAGACATGTTTGCATCTACATAAAGCGTTTCTGTTAAACGCAATGATGCATTTAAACGTGTACTATAACGTTTAGATTCAGTGTTTTCTACAATACCCTGATTGTTAAGATATCCTACAGATAAACCATATTTTGCAATATCATCACCTCCGCGAACTTTAAGGAAATAATTTTGGCTTACACTCGATTTGAAAACTTTGTCCTGCCAGTTGGTTTGGTTGTGATATTTATAGTATCCCGGAACTAGAGGATTATCGTTCATATAAGGAAGAGCTGTAATTTGATCCTGCGAAATTCCGCGTGTAGCTTCTAACTGTGAAATATGTGTGCGATAAGCATCAGCACCCATAACCGGTAATTGGTCAGGTGTTTGATTGGTACTTCCGTACATAGTAAAATCAATTTTAGTTGTCAATTCTGTAGGGCGTGTGGTGTTGATAATCAATACTCCGTTAGCTCCTTTGGCTCCGTAAAGGGCACTATCATCTTTAAGAACAGTAATGTTTTCAATATCTTTAACATCAAGATTGTCTAATGGAGAAGAAGTGTTATTTTGTATAATTCCGGAACCATAATCTTCATCGTCATAAATCATTCCATCTACAATAATCAATGGTTTGTTTGATCCATATAAAGAAGTAAACCCCCTTAGGTTAAGATAAGCACCTGAGCCGGGAACTCCGGATCTTCTGATACTGTTTAGTCCGGCGACTCTTCCCTGAAGAAAGTCTCCAACAGATTCCTTAACAGGGCTTGACCATTGATTGGTTTTAAAATTCACCACATTTACGGCTTTTGTAGATCCGTATTGCAGTTCTTCTCCTGTAGGCATATTGGCAACTTGATAGGTAGGAGAATAATAGGCTTCATACAAGAAGATTTCTAAATCTGTATTTCTGTTTTTAAGTGGAAAAACTTTGGTTTGAAATTCCTGTCCGCTTACAGTAAGCAGTACTTCCAGATGAGGTACGTTTATTTCAAAACTACCATCATCATTGGTAATTGCTGCCGAAAAGTCTTTCACTACTACATTTATTCCTGATAGACCTCCTTTTGTTTTAGCATCTTTGACAATACCTTTGACCATAATTCCATTTTTTATTTTTGGAGCCGTGGTTACTTTTGTTAGAGTTGAATCCTGATCGGTTTGAGCGTATAAGGAGACACTAAGGCTTCCGGCAAAGAAAATGGTTATCGCACAGGTTAGTTGTAAATTTTTTAACATATCTATTTTTATAAAATATTATTTAACGTCAGGAATAAATTTTAAATAATCAAGCGTAAGTGAATTAGTACCATCAGCAGTGGTAGGGTTGGCAGAGAGGTAAGTTATTAAATCGCCAGATTGTTTTATATCAAAGTCTCCGATATATACTTCTTCATAAAAATTTACAGCTACAGGGATATATGGGAGATATTCTACAATATTATTATTGAATACGCCTACACGTTGTTGAAAAATAGTTGACTGATTGTTTATGGCTCTCCAGTATACTCTGTATTTCATACTGTATATATCAGTAGCCAGATAGAGCAGAAAGGCATTCGAAACTTTGGTATTTTTTACATAGAGATCGTTAAATGAAACTCCTCCAGGATCTTTAAGATCGCGATACATCATTTTGCCTCTTAAGTCAGAAGGGAAGAATCCTGGATTTTTCTCTCCTTGAATGATAGTAGGAACTAAACGATCTTTTAATGGAACATCCATTTTTTTCATACGGTATACAATTCCATTACTCAAAACAATAGGTTCTCCTATAATTTGAGTTTTATCTATCGTTACTTTTGCCCCAAAACGAGTAATTAATTCGTCTGGCAATTCATTTAATTTATAGGCTTTTGGAAAAACCATATCCCTTACTGTAAAATATCTGGAATACTTTGTGGTTGAATCGATAGATTTTTTTCGCAAATATGGTCTAAGGATTTCAACTTCAGCGTTATAACCTTCGTTTTCAATTAGAAATAATGTGTAAGAATTCTTTTCGTTATTGACATTGTATACATTTTTTAAAAAAGAGTTGCTCAGGGAGTCTGCAAAAATCCCTGGAGTTGTATTTACTTTTGCAATACTGTCTGATGGATAAATGTAAAAATCATCAAGGCTTACCAAATAATCACTCATAGAAGAAGAACCAGTTTGAGATTTGATATATTCCCAAATGTTCTTTTGTGGAGCGAGGATATGATTGATAATGTGAAAAACACCGTTTTTTGCATAATGATCTGCAGAAACAATAGTAGCATTAGAAATTAGATTGTTTCCTTTAAAGGTTAAATACTTATTACTAAGCATTTTTATTTGTACAGTTTCTTCAGTTCTTACAGAAGAATAAGAAGTCAATGTAACATGGTTGGCTACAAAAGCAGACAAGGCTTCAGGATTATTAAGAATCGCAGCATCCAGTTGGGCAATAGCTTCATTAGAAGGCGCAAAAACGGTATACGTTTTAGAGGCAGACAAAATTTTGTCATATCCTGTTTTTGTTAATAACTCTCCAAATTTCGATGTTTCTGAAGTATTTGTAATAGCTTCAGTAAGAGTAGTATTTAGACTTTGGTCTCCGTTACTTTCACGATCTGACCAAGGATCTGAGCACGAAAATAAAGTGACTGTCAGCATGCTGACAAGGAATGTTTTATAATTTATTTTTAATGTGATCATTTTTAGCTATATAAGTTTTTGATAGGAATGCTTTTCTATTTATTAGGATCGGTTAGCTGTGCAAAATCGTTTCCACCTGCCCTTAATCTAGGGTAAAGCTGATCCATATCTATAGGTCTAAATTCTACAACATCCAACCACGAATAATCACCAGGACTTGAAAGCGATTCAAAAGTGATGGTATGACGGCCCGTTGTTTGTATATCCACAATACCGCAAAGTCTTGTATTAAATCTGTTAGTTAATGGATAAATGTGATTTTTATATCCTTGCGACTCTAAAACTCTTTCATTTAAAGTAACATTTCCGCCTTCCTGAAAGTTAATAAGCCTTGGCAGTGCTACACCATCAATATAAACTTTAACAATAGGGTTTTTAGAAGCTTTTTGTCTGTAGGCTACCCAAACTTTATATTTTCCTTTTATAATTACAGGAGTTTTAAAAGCTAGATTTTGTACAAAGTCTTTTCTAAGTTTTGCTTCTATAACGTCACCATGCCATCCACGATCTATATAATTACTGTTTCCTTTTGTAGCACATACATAGGTTAATTTATCAACACCATCCCATGTCACATCACGAAATAAAGATTTCTCAAGAGTTACACTATTGCCGGGTTTTCTAAAAACGGCACTTAACTGCATAAATTCTGGTTGGTCAGCCAAGTCGAAATAAACAGGAGCCGGGTTTCTTTTTTTGATAAAGAAATTCTGCTCGACAGTATGAACCACTCCATTTGACGTTGTAACATCACTTGCTGGGCGATTTACAGGTATTCCTTTTTCTAATACTCCGTTGAAAGTTTCTTCGTTTAATAAAACTGTACCTGTACTCATTTTTACACTAATTACTTCCAGCGGTGCTTTGGTTTCTAATGATGGCGTAACCGCCAGATCAGCCAAATATTGAAGTTTTGGTAAAATACGGTAACTTACAAAAAGATTTAAACTGTCTGCCGGATTCAACGGATCATGTAAATGACTATATTTTGCTTTTAAATCCTCAAGACTGTTGATTCCGGCAGCTTTAAATACTTCATTTGTTTCAGTTAAAACAGTCAGGTGTCCGCTAAGGGTCTTTTTCCCGTCGACTGTTGTTTCTGTTAGAGGCATATTTAATTTATCATACCATCCTGTTACTTTTAATGCTTGGGTAAATAAAGAAAGTGATTCATTTTCTTCTATAGTTTGTGCTAAAGTTTTATTGGCAACACGCAATACCTGATCTATTACATGTATGATTCCGTTTCCTGCCGGTACATTTGAAGACATGATTCGGGCTGTTTTATTAACAGTTATACTTGTAGAACCTCCAATTTTGGCAGCACCTGTAATAAGAAATTGCCCTTGCTGGCTTGGGGTTGCAATTTTACCATCAGTAAAAGATGTAGTAGCCACTACCTGGTCAAGGATATGGAGTTTTACTAAATCCTGTAAATCCTTAAGAGGGATATCTTTTACAGAATCAGCATGAACATCTTTTAAATACTGTTTTACTGCATTATTTGTTGGCAGAAATAAAGTGTATGTGCCATAAGTGTTCATAAACAAAGAGTAATTCGTAATTTCTAGCATTTCCAAAAACATGGAATAGTCATCATTTTGTTTCAAAAAGTCAGTAATGTTTACTGTTTCATCTGTGCGTTCATTGATTTTTTCAGAAGTACAGTTGAGAAATGCCAGTGTTAAAAAGACCATTAAAGTAAGTCTCATCAATTTTGGTAGTGTGGTGTATCTTTTCATGACTTAATTATTTATAAAATGGATTTTGAACTAATGCTTTATTGGTATACAATTCGTATTTATTGATTGGTAAGTAGTGACTATCAGGATCCTGAAGTTTAGCCAGGATAGATTGCAGTTGATCTGCCGGAGCACTAATCAATGCCATATTATTCAATAAATCCAAACGTTCATAATTATTTCTTCTGGCATTTCGTAAAACATCAAACCAGCGTTTCCCTTCAAATGCAAATTCGCGTGCACGTTCTGATAAAAGATAATCTGTCATTTCTGATTTGTTTTCAGGATTAACATCCTCATGGGTCTGACTAATTGCCCTGCGTTTGAGGCGGATATCCTCAATGATAGTAAGTGCTTCGTCTCCTCTTCCTAATTGTATTAAGGCTTCTGCCTGTAATAGTAAAACATCTGAATATCTGTAAACAAACCAGTGTGTATCCGATTCCTGCAATGCTTTATAAGAATCCATATTAAGACCAGTAAACTTATAGATTTGATTAGTACCGGGTACTAAAGCACATCTTTGACCCCGAACATCAAAATTATTGGCATCTGCGAAGTCAATCCCGAAAATATCTTCTAAAACGACAGGAGATGCTATGAATTCCGGTCTTGCCAAAAACATATCGTAAAATGGATTCAGGTTTTGCGTCGTATACTGAAATTCAAAAATACTTTCGGTAGTGTTCCCGATTGCAAATACTCTGTTGAACCAACTGTTCGAAGCAGGAATTAATTTAAATTTACCTGAGTTTTCTATCTTTTTAGTCGCAGCGAGAGCTTCTGTAAATTTATCCATCCAAAGATAAACATCAGCCTGCATGGCATTAATAGTGTAAATAGTAACTCTTCCTTTGTTCGAAAGTATGTTACCATAATCTGTTACAGCATATTCTTCTGCTAAAGCCAGATCTTTGATTACCTGTTCAAAAATTTGATTTTGTGGCGTTTTGGCCAATTGAAAATTATCTTTATCGGAAAGCGTTGCATCTAATTTAAGGGGCACATCCTTAAAAGTACGAGCTAGCGTAAAGTATAAATAAGCTCTGATAGCCAAAGCCTCAGAAAGGTAGTTGTTCAGCTGCGTTTGTGTTAGAGTAGGGTCGTTATCCCTTACTGCCGGTGCAAGTTGAATAACAGTATTACAGTAATTGATAGTTCTGTAAAATGCTGACCAGCTCGTTAAATCGTTTGATGACAAGATGTTTGATGTAGTAATGTCTCTCTGATCAGGAGTAGTATTGGTTGCTGGCGATATCATATCAGCTCTAATTTCGCCATACATAAATAAATATTCGCTGATATTGTAATCTGTTACATCTGTTGGCGTTTGTCCTGCAGGAGGTCTTTTTAATAGAGAAGAATAGATACCGATAACAGCAGCCTGAACATCTTCTTTGGTTTTCCAGAATTCTTCACGTACGATACCATCTTCAGGCCTTAAATCTAAATAATCGTCACATGATGTAGCAGTAACAAAAATTAGAAGAATAGCTAATATAGATTTTATTTTAGTTCTCATAATCAATTTTTTATTTAGAAACGTGTTGTAATGCCTAATGAGATACGGCTGTTAGGAGGGGTTCTTGAATTGTCAATTGCCATTCCGAAAGGACCTGAAGACATACTAACTTCTGGATCCTGACCTCTATAATTTGTCCAGGTGTATAAATTGTCAGCAGTTATATAGGTTCTTATTTCATCCATTTTGAGGCTTTTCAATAATTTTTTTCCGAAAGAATAACTAAAAGTAACGGAACGAAGACGAACGAAAGAAGCATCTTCTACATACCTATCAGATCCTAACCAGTTGTATCCTGCTCCAAAAACTGCTCTTGGCATCTCGGTTACATCACCAGGATTTCGCCATCTTGATAATGTTGCAGTACTTTGATTATCCCATCCATACATATTTGTTGTTCTCATATCTGTTCCGTTTACTATATCATAATTCAAACGGAAGTTAAAGAACAGTAATAATTTGAACTGGTTGTTGAAGGTAATATTAGGGCCAAATCCTCCGTTAAGTTTTGGGTTGCTGTTTCCTAAATACACTACATCACGACTGTCTATATTACCATCTTTATTAATGTCTTCGTAAATGGCATCACCGGGCTGAAAAGTATAATCGGTATTGGGGTAATTAAAACGCATATACACTAATTGTCCGTTAGGACCTGTAATGGCATTTCCATTTGCATCTTTGGCAAGGGTAGCTTGTTTATCTACATATACGCCCTTGTATCTGTATCCGTAAAAAGAACCAAACGGATTGTCTTTTTGAAGAAAACGTTTGTATTCTCCATTACGATCTATGTTTCCGCTTTCATTTGGAAAATACTCGGAGATCTCACGAATCATGTTTTGATTACTGGCAATGTTAAAGTTAAATTCTACTCTCCATTTATCTGTTTTAAGTGGCGTTGTAAAAAGACCAACTTCCCATCCCTGATTATCCATGGTTCCTACGTTTTGATCCATTTTACTGTAACCTGCAACCGAAGTGACATCAACATTCTCGAAAATCATGTTTTTAGTAGTGTTACGATAAATTTCTACGTCGAGCTGGACACGTTTATTAAACATTTGAAGATTGAATCCTAAATTTTTTCCAATAAGTGTTTCCCACCGCAAATTACTTAATTGAATATTTTGAGGATATACTCCATTGAGCCCTAAGTAGTCAGATGGATAATTTCCATAAACATTATAGTAGCGGTAATCATATTTAGGTGCTCTTCCTGATTCTCCATAACTTAATCTCAAACTTAAATCATCAATCCAGTTCACGTTTCTCATAAAAGACTCTCCTGAAACTCTCCAACGTGCAGATGCTGATGGAAATAGTCCGTATCTATTTTCCTGACCAAATCTTGAATTTCCGTCTGCACGTAATCCTACGTTTACAATATAACGATCTAATAATCCGTATTGCGCATTCAATAAACTACCCACAGTTCTCGTTTGGCTGTTACTGGTATATAAATTTAATTCTGAATTTTGTGTTCTGGATGGATTCGACGGATCTGTAAGTAATGAAGATGCTGTGTTAGAGGTTATGACCTGATGGGATTCATAACGGGAGTCATTCGACTGTAAAGATAAAAGTACCGATAAGTTTTGTTTTTCGCCAAAATCAGGGGTATAAACAAAATTGGTTTTAGTTGTAATATTAGCCATATCGACATCTACATCCGATGCGCGATTTACCACAGTTTCTGTTATAGGACGTCCTGTAGCATTTTGAGGTAAAAAAGATTTTGCTTTTGTACTATTAAAATCAAACTGTAAATCAAATGTTGAAATGAATCTTTTGGGTATAATATCAACATTTATATTAAAATGAGGAACAACTCTGTTGCTTACCTGATTGTTTGTAGCAAATTCTGCCATAGCCACAGGGTTGTATGTGCTTGGATATCCTCCTTGAACGTTTTGTGCCGGTGAGAAAAAATTAGGAGTAAGTACTCCGGTTTGATCATATTCAAAAATACCCATATTTGGCATTTTTCCATAAGAAACACTTCTAAGTAAGTCTTTATCAGTTCCTGAAAAATTATTCACGTAATTACGGTCTGTACTGGAAAAAGTGTAAGCTATATCGGTTTTGAAACGAATACGGTCTGAAACTATATAATCTAAGTTTAAACGGGTACTGATGCGTTCAAAACCAGTACCTATGGTAACTCCTTTAGAATTGTAATACCCTACCGAACTGAAATATCTTGCTCTTTGTCCACCTCCTTGTAAAGACAGGTTATGATCGTGTATCAGGCCAATCTGAGATATTGCTTTTGTCCAGTCGGTATTGTTACTGTAGTTTTTATAATAATAAACTTCCTGAGGATCGTATTGAAATTCCTTAATATTTTGGGTGTTTAAAGGCACACCGTTTCGGTTCATGAATTCTTCAGGAATCAATTGAGAGTATTGGTCACCGCTTAACATCGGGAGTGCATCAGGAACTTTTGAACGAGTGCCTACAAAGGTGTAGCTGATTTTTGGAGCACTGATTCCTCCACGTTTTGTATTGATAATAATAACACCACCTGCTGCTCGCGACCCCCATAAAGCAGTTGCAGCCGCATCCTTATCTATGGTGATGGTATCGATATCTGAAGGAGCAATATTTAGTAATGCTGCATAACCATCATCATCTGCAGTTCCAAAGTTAAAATCTGCGGGAATAGAGGTTTCATAAGGCATGCCGTCAACAACAATTAAAGGGCTGGAAGATCCGGAAATAGAGGAGGCTCCTCTGATCTTGATCTGCATTCCGGCACCAGGATCGCCACTAGAAGAAATAATGTCTACACCAGCGATACGTCCCTGTAGTTGTTCATCAATAGAAGCTGCCTGAGAGTTGGCTATGTCAGCTGCTTTAATGGTAACAGAACTGGTAGTTTTATTTCTTTCGGCTATGTTTAGCAAACCGGTTTCTACCTTTTTTTGTCCTGTAACAACGACGTTATTTAGTGACGTAATTGTAGATACCAATGCAATTTTTATTGTGGTTTTACCATTAACTGAAACTACTTTGGATTTATATCCAATAGTTGAAATTAATAATTTATTATTTGGGTTTTTCAGATGTATAGCAAAGTTTCCGTCTATATCAGATAAAACCCCTCCAACGGTACGGTTTTCAGCATCCTGTTCCACAATAGTAGCAGAGGGAATAGGTAAATTATCACCTGAATCGACAACTTGTCCACGTACTAAGGTACTCTTAGAGTCCTGTGCAAAAGAGGGTAATGCTGCCAGGATAATCAAGGCAAATGCAAAACGGTAAAGCAAATTGGTTAGATTTTGTTTCATTTTTATTTATATGAAAGATAGTTGTCTATTAAATGGATTAAGGTTCTGTCAGCCAGGTTGTTACTTTTGTTAGGAATGATTGTTGCTGACTCGCTTTTTTTATCAATAAACGATAGTGATCCTTTGTCGCTCACAACGGTTAGATAAACCTTCTCATCACGACCATCTTTCAGTAACGTTTCGACCTGACCTGTAATTTGGCCATCATTAGAAACTGTTTTGGTTGCTAAAATATGATAACGAATAAAATCAGCTACCTGATCTTGTTTAAATGAATCTGTCGGGGCGAAGGTTGGTGCACCTGTAATATTATCTCCGGGAAGTAGTCCAGCTTTTACAGCTTTTACAATGGCAGCATTATTGGGTACTATAATAGTGTAGGCTGTTCCAAGATCTACTCCTGTTATTTTATCTCCCACAGTATTGTAAATAATCGAATTTTTCAGATAACTGTAAAAGTTAAAATATTCAGAACCTGGAGCTGAGGCTAAATTTTTAAGATCTACACCCGGTGATTCTTCGCTAAATTCAAGTAAGTTGTCAATATAGTAGGTGCGTCCATTTTGTTGATCTTCATATCCAAGAATATTAGCCATGTTTTCTTTAACTTCATTTCCTGCGGCGTAAACTCTATTGTTGTTCCATTTAATGTATTCGCCGGGTATATCCATATCTCCTGAACGTATAATACCGGAACCAGATAAATTATTTAACTCTCCTTCTGGTGTTGGGACAATACAGTTATACAAAACACGCATCAAACGCAGTCTTGAATCAATAGCACTTGAGGCTGTGCCACCATTAGGGGGAGTGTACATCCATTCTGACCTGGCTGTATTATAATCATATCCAAGAGAGCGTAATACAGCATCCGAAGGAAGAAATAAAGTATATTTCTGATTGATATTACTTATAATTTCCCTGTATGAAGTCCCATCGTTAAATAATCGTGTAGCCAAAGTAAATTTAGGGTCCAGATAAGCAGACGTATAAACGCTGAAAAATAAATTAGATGCCTGTACTTTGTTAGTTCCGTAAAAGAATCCATTACTTAATACTTTAGCATCTTTTACATCAGTATTTATGTTAAATCTTAAATCTTCGTCTAATGCATTATTATAAGACCCAAATTTTGATGGCCATACTGCCCCAGTTACCATATGAGCTTTTAGCAAATCCTGAAAAACATATTTAGGAAGCTGATCCATTTTAAAGTTTTTAAGTAATACTTCATCAATGAATTTTTGTAGAGATGCATTATCCGGAGCAAATAAAGTATAAGCATCATTTTGCCCATCATTATCCATTTGCTTTAAGAAGTTTTCATTATTAAGCGAATAAGGCAAACCTGCATCATACACTTTGACATATACATCATCAGCTTTTCCAGTGTAATTACGATAAGTAGTAGTCGCTGATTGATTAAAAGTATAACTCACCAGATTTTTCTGTATTAACTCACGAAAAAGGCTGTAGTTACTGTTATTCTCTAAATATTGATCTAAGTTTACCAATGGAAGTGAAACCTGGCTAACTTCTTGAATAACACCGTTTTCTGCAATAATATCGGCTTCCTTTATTGTTCCTCCAAGTACATTAAACTCTGTGTATGTAGAGTTTGGAAAAAAGAACTTATAGTCATTTGAATTTAAACCTTGAGCAGTAAAGTACTCTTTTTCGAAATAAGAGATATACTTATTATTATTATCGCCTGATACATAATAGCTTGTGCTTCCGGTATTGTTTCGATTAGATCCAACAATAACCATTGGCTTTCCATTAATGGTTTTTTTTTGAAAGCCATCATAAAAAGCTGTTCTTCTTCTAAAAGCATTGTCTGGAATCCACCCTGTTCCAGACTGGTAGTCTGAAAGTTGTTCTGCACGGAAAGCATTGTAGATAAGCGCATAACGAACAATTTTACCAGCAGTTTCAGCATCAATTTTATTTACATCTGTGATACCTTGTTCCTGAAAGTATTTAGTAAAAGCTTCGTCGTTAGGAGCCATCATAGTCCAATAACCTGCCTTGCCTAAAATATCCTTGTATCCCGCTTTTTCAATTAAAACCAGAAGATTTTTAAAATTGCCACGTGCTTCCAACTGTTGGTAAATAGGCGGCTCTAAGGTATCTGGTCGACCATAATAATCATCATAAGCATCCTTGCTGCAACTCGCTAGGAGGATTAGAAATGAAAAGGCAAGTAGTTGTTGTATTTTTTTCTTCATTCTGGTTAATTTAAAATAATGAGGACGATTGGTTTTAACTTTTTTTTAGTAAAATATAGATATGTCAAACCTAAAAGGTTATACTGCTAATTCTATCCTGCACTATCCTGTTTTTTTTTATATGTGTTTTTTTAGTATGAATTAAATAGTAATTCAATAATCTATGTGTTAATATTTTAAAAATACGTCAAACTCGGTATTTGTAGGGCTTCAACAGCATGTACTTGTAATTATGAGTAATTTAACATTGTGAAAAAAAAATATTTATTTTAACAAAAAATCATAGCATTAATGAGTTAAATCAATGATTATGAAGCGGCGTAAGTGCTTTTTTTGTAAAGAAATTTCAGATAGATTTTTAATAACTTGACTCAGTGGTTATCATATGTACTCTATAGAGTTTCATTAATTATAAAATATTAGAATACTTGTGTGTAAGTGGGTATTAGCTGTAAATCAGTTGAGAATTTAAAAATCGATCAATATTTTAAAATATTAATTGAAATATTTTAAATACTAAATCGTTTTAGTATATTTGCCTGCTTATTATCAGTTTATAACAATAAGTAATACGATTTCAAACCATTTATTTAATTGATTTTGTTCTACTTAAAATATGAAGAGATTGTTAATATACGTTAAAAAAAGCAAGTAATATTTTGAGTTATATTTCAAATTTTTCAATACAATCAGAATTCTTATTATACATCAATTCATAGTTCCAGATGAATATCAGGCTTTTTTTAATGACCTCTTGTTTGTGATGTTTTTGTGTTAATTTTTCAGATGGAAACGACTAATCTAATTCATAAGAAGGCTAATACTAATCTATATGTGGCTGAACGATGTGGATTATTTTTCTTGTACGAAAAGATGAGTTATCAGCAGATTGTTGGCATAGTAATAAAATCAGATATGCTGTTATGAATCAGTTTTACAAAAAGACTAATTCTGGAGTACTGAAAGAATAAATCAAGAATAGAGTTATATACGAGAATAGTATTGTTTTTTGACAATATAGTATCAAATGGCGAAAGTCTTTCTTTTTAGGTTTGGATATTATTTTAATCTAAAAAACAAGCTTTAACTGAATTATAAATAGAATAAAAAGTATAGTCAATTTAATAATTGATTGTAAGTTAAAATAATTAAAACGATTAAAAAATGTCAGTAACAATAGGTATCGATATAGGGGGGAGCCATATCAGCAGTGCAGCTGTAAACAATGATGATTTAAAAATAATCCCGGATACATATTTTAGCGGATCTGTAGATTCTAAAGCATCAAAAGAAATAATAATTCAAAAATGGGCACTTGTAATTAATCAAACGATTAAGGCACTTGAGAAAAACGGAATGATTTTTTCAAATGAAAACATAGGAATCGCTTTTTCAATGCCAGGTCCGTTTCAGTATCAGACGGGAGTAGCTATGTTTGCAGGTAATGATAAATATGAATCATTGTATAATGTTTCAGTGTCAGATGAACTGCTGAAATATTTAGGTACAAAAGAGGTAAGTTTTAGATTTTTGAACGATGCCAGCTGCTTTGGGGTCGGCGGAGCTCTTAAGCAGGAATCTAAGGGGGATAATAAGGTGGTAGCAATTACTTTGGGAACCGGATTTGGAGCTGCATTTTTAGATAATAAACTGCCTGTAACACAAGGAAGTAATGTGCCTGACAATGGATGTTTATGGGATAAGCAATTTAAAGACAGTATTGCAGATAGTTATTTTTCCACCAGATGGTTTTCAAGTGAATATGAAAGTATAACTGGAGAAAAATTGACAGACGGAGTGAAAGAAATTGCCAGTATCAAAAATTATGCAACGGCAAAAATATTTGATGACTTTGCCGATAATTTAAGTGCTTTTTTAACTCCATATCTTTTTGATTTTGATACCCATTTATTAGTAATTGGAGGAAATATTGCAAAATCTCACCGTTTATTTTTGCCTAAACTAAAAGAGAATTTTAAAAATAATAATATTGATTTAGCAATAAGTATTATTGAAAATACTGAAGAAACGAGTATTATTGGTTCAAGTTATCTTTTTAATGAGGTTTTTTGGGAAAAGATAAAAGCAGAACTCCCAGCTTTTTAAAATTAAATTAATTATTATAAAAATATACAATGAATATTGAAGTCTCAAAGAAAGATAGTAAAGCAACAGTATTTGAAAAAATTAGAAATGAAATCCAAAAATACAATTTCAATATTATAAATGAAGATCAAACCAGGCCATGGGGAGGTTTTTTTGTAATTGATGAATCTCAGGCAAGTGACTTTATTGCTTTGTTTTTTTCGCATTTAAAACTAGATGAGGTTAAAATCACAAATAAATTAAGCCCAAAAATTTTAGTTGTAGCTCCTGACAGCAGACTTTCGTGGCAATATCATTTCAGAAGATCAGAAATCTGGAAAGTAGTTACAGGGCCTGTTGGAGTGAAAATTAGTGATACTGATGTTGAAGGAGAATTAAAAAACCTGGATAACGGCGATTTTATTCAAATGGATAAGGGAGAACGTCATCGTTTGATTGGTTTGGATTCATGGGGTGTTATTGCAGAAATCTGGCAGCACACAGATGAAAATAATCCTTCAGATGAAGATGATATAGTGCGGCTTCAGGATGATTTTGGCCGCTAGAATTGTTTGTTCTTTAAGTTAATACAATTTTAGGTTGAGCAGGAGTTTTTGTAAATCTTTAAATTTCACTAAATTAGATTTTAACAATAAAGTATAACTTTACTATATTTGAGCCAAATTTGTGGTTAAAAGTTAAAAAGATTCTTAAATGAAAAAGAAACCTGTTTCTATTAGAAATATTGCTGAAGAATTAAAAATATCTGTTACAACAGTATCATTTGTTTTGAATGGTAAAGCAAAAGAAAAACACATTTCTAAAGAACTTACTAAAAAGGTTTTAGATTATGCGAAATTGATTAATTATAAGCCAAATCAAATTGCGCAGAGTCTGCGTACAGGTAAATCAAAAATTTTGGTTTTTATGGTCGAAGATATTTCAAATAATTTCTTTGCCAAACTAGCTCGTATTTTTGAAGATATTGCTTACGATAAAGGATATAAAGTTATTTTTTGCAGTAATGAGAATGATGATGAGAAATCAAATGAGCTCATAACATTATTCAATTTTCGTCAGGTTGACGGATTTGTTATAGTGCCATCGCCGGGTATAAAAGATACAATTGAAAATTTAATAAAAGACAACATACCAGTTGTATTATTAGACAGGTTTTTTGAGGGAGTAGATTGCAACAGTGTTGTTATTGATAATGAAAAAGCGTCTTTTGATGCGACACAGCATTTGATTGATAATCAGTTTAAAAATATTGGTTTTGTTACCATTGCCCCAAATCAAAGTCAGATGGAGGGCCGTCTTTCCGGATATCTTAAAGCAATAAACGAAAATGGCTTAAAACCCCATACACTAGAAATTCCTTATGATGAGGTTTATAAAGGAAAAGGCAAAGAACACATTAAAAAGTTTTTTGAGGCGGGGACAGATTTAGATGCTGTGTTTTTTGCAACCAACTATCTGACTCAAACGGGACTGGAAATTTTTAAGGAAAATAATCCGTCTTTAATACACGATCTTGGAATAATTTCATTTGATGATAATGATATGTATAAAATATACAGCCCAACTATTACATCTGTTTCCCAGCCATTAAATGATATAAGTACAAAATTAATGGAAATCATGCTTCCTCTTTTGAAGAAAAAAGACGTGACAGAAACTGTTCAAAAAGTTATGGTCAATGCAGAGCTTATTGTGCGCGAATCATCTTTAAGTAAATAAACAAGATTTTAAAAAATCTGTTAAAAAAACGAAAAATTCTATAATCTGATTGTCAATGCTAATTGGCAATCAGATTATTTTTTTTTAATCAGTTTTTAGAAGAAAATAAGGACTTTTACATCGCTAACTCAAATATTTGGATCTATTTATCCTTCGAAAATTATAACGTTTTCGTTGGGTTTTATTAAATTATATTTAAATAATCTCTCTATTTTAACTGATGCTTTATAATATTAACATAAAATTTATATTTAGTAAAAAATATTTTTTTTTACTAAAACGTTTTAGTATGTTTGCTATGAATTAGTTTGCTAATGAATGATATAGCTTTTGATTTTAGGATTTACCGGGATCTTTTAACCTTCAAAAAAGGCCTTATTGATTTTTTAGCAGTGCTTACAAGATAATAGTGTTTGTTTTTTTTAAAAGCTGTTGTTTAAAGCTGGAAAACTGATTTGATTAAAAAACTAACCTTAAATTTTTATGATGAAACAATCAAATTGCAGAAAAAAGAAAAGAATGCTTCTCATGCGTTTCTTTCTTACAAGTATTCTCTTTTTTGGCGGATATCTCTATTCAACCGCCCAAAATCAAAAAACACAAGTTACCGGGGTTATTACCTCAAAGTCAGATAATTTATCCCTTCCTGGTGTATCTGTTATTGATGTAAGTGATTCCAGGAATGGAGTTAATGCAGATTTTGATGGACGTTACTCTATAAATGTAAATAGCGGCACCACAACATTACGATTTACTATGATTGGATATAAGCCAGTCGAAATAAAAGTAAATAACAGAACTACAATAAATGTTGCGATGGATCTGGATGTGTCAAGTTTAGATGAAGTTGTGGTTGTTGGTTATGGTACTCAAAAAAAGAGAAAAGTTACAGGTGCTATAGATCAGGTAAGCAGCCAGGCTTTTGAAGGAAGACCAAGCGTTAATGCTACTCAGGCGCTGCAGGGAAAAGCTCCAAGTTTAATTATTCAGCAAACTAACTCTGAGCCAGGTGCGGGCTTAAATATTAATATTAGAGGTATAAGTACGCTGGGGAGTAATGCGCCATTAATAGTAATTGACGGTATTATTGGAGGTGATATTAATGCTTTGAATCCTGCTGATATAGAGAGTGTGTCAGTGTTAAAAGATGCTGGTAGTGCTGCCATTTATGGTTCAAGAGCGAATAATGGAGTTGTATTGATTACAACCAAAAAAGGTAGTAAAGGCAAATCAATGACAGTTCAGTATAGTAGTCTTGTTGGATACAATAATCCATTTTTCTTTACTAAACCTGTGCATGGTTATGAAAATGCAATGCTGAGAAATGAAGCAGCTTATAATTCTGATGCTGCAGGTGCTGTATTCACTGCAGATCAAATTGCAGAACTTAAAGCGAAAGGGGACACAGAATGGTTTGCAGAAGAAATTGTAAAACCTGCCCTTCAGCTAAATCAGAGTCTTTCAGTTTCGGGAGGCAGTGAACACTCAACTTATATGGTATCTTTAGGATATCTGGGTCAGGAAAGCAATTTTGTCGGACCTAAGAAAGGGATGGACCGTTATAATTTCAGAATCAATCTTACCAATGATTTCGGTAAGCTTAAACTGACCTCTATTTTAGCCTATTCAAAACAAAAAATTACGGATCACTCTTCCAGTACAGGTACTTTGATGGTAGATGCATTCAGGGTTCCGTTGTATTATACTCAAAAAGATGAAAATGGTAATTATTTGACAAATGATGTATTACAGCAATTTAATTCTTTAGGGATTTTAGAACAGGGAGGTTTTAGAAAATATGATAATGATGATCTTTTCGGGTCGTTAAATGCAGAATTTAAATTGACAAATTTTCTAAAACTTAAAGGAGTTTTTGGAGGACGTTTGTGGAATGGAAGTATGTACAGCAGAACAAAGCAGGTTGATTTTCTTCCTCAGGGAGTTTATGGTGCTGACAGAGATACTAGAGATGAATCCAGAAAAAGCCTTGATCTGAATACGCAATTTATGCTTGAATTTAATAAATCTTTTGCAGGAGTCCATAACGTTGGTGCTTTGATTGGTGTTTCAAATGAAAATCATTCAGACAGAGGAATTGGTATTTATAAAAAATTTACAGATCCTGATTTAGGTACACCTACAAGTGAAACAGTTATTGGTGAGAATTCATATAACTCTAATGCCAGTTCAGGTAAAAATAGTTTAAACTCTCTTTTAGGCCGTGTAACATACGATTATGATGAAAAATATTTTGCAGAGTTTAGTTTCAGATACGATGGTTCATCAAAATTCAGGGATGATATAAGATGGGGTTTCTTTCCATCTGCTACAGTAGGTTATGCACTTACAAAAGAAAGCTTTATGGAAAACTATAGAGACAAGGTAGGGAACATTAAATTAAAATCATCTTATGGAGTTTTAGGAAATCAAAACGTTGGTAATTTCCAATATCAAACAACCTATTTTACTTTCCAGAATGCATATGGGTTTAACAACTCTGGTGTAAGCGGAACTGGATATAATTTTTCAAACCCTGATCTACAATGGGAAAGAGCAGCAACTTTCAATGCGGGTATTGAAGCAGATTTCTTTAAAGGAGATTTAAGTTTTTCTTTTGATTTTTTCGACAAAGTTACATCAGATATACTTCTTCCCCCACAAGTTCCGGGAGTTTATGGTACAGGTCTTCCTGATTTTAATTCAGGTAAGCTAGGTAACAGAGGATGGGAAATCAGTGCTACTTACAGACATAAAGGAAAAAATTTAAATCAAAGTTTTACAGTAAATATTGGAGATTCTAAAAACAAAGTTCTCGATTACAATGGTGGAGATGAAAGATTAACAGGTGTAGAAGAGCTTCAGGTTTTGCTACGTGAAGGATTACCTTTTAATTCATACGTAGGTTTAAAAAGAGATGGGTACTTTCAGAATTGGGAAGAAATCCAGGGAGCAGCTGTTCCGGAAGGATTATCTGTACAGCCAGGTGACAACCGATACGTAGATGCTAATAAAGATGGTAAGATTGATGATAATGATAAATTCATTTTTGGGAATCCTTTTCCAAGATACACATTTGGAGCGACCTATACTGCAGATTACAAAAATTTCGATTTAAGTATTTTTATTCAGGGTGTTGGAAAAAGAACAATGATGATCAGAGGGGAGCTTGTTGAACCATTTCATTATAATTATGGTATGACTATGTACACCCATCAGCTGGATTACTGGACACCGCAAAATCCGGATGCACGATATCCGCGTTTAGCAAACAACGGTACACAATCGAACACAAATAACTTTAGAAGAGGTTCAGACATGTATCTATACGATGGTGCCTATGCCAGACTTAAAAATGTACAGCTAGGATATTCATTACCTGCAAATACAGCTGAAAAATTAGGTATGAGCCGATTCCGTATGTATGTTTCAGGGCAAAACCTGCTTACATTGTCTAAAGTGAAATTTGTTGATCCTGAGCTTTCTGAATTCAATAGTAACATGACACCTTCGGGGGCTAACAGTGGTAGAGCATATCCAACACAGGCTTATTACGGAATGGGTATTGATATTAGCTTTTAAAAAAAAATGAAAATGAAAAATATACTTAAACAAATAAAATTCATACCGGTTGCATTATTGCTCCTGGTAAGTTGTGAGGACCTTGATCTTGTGCCTGAAAACCAATTTACCGATGCTACTTACTGGACAAGTGTAGATAAGGCACAGACATTTCTCAATACGGCATATTCGCAAATGCAGAACAGCTCGCGTTTCTTTTACAATGAAGCTTTGTCTGATAATGCTTATAATGGAAGAGGGGATAATGAAGGAGCTGCATCTATTGGTTCAGGAATTTATGATCCGTCACTGGGGAGACTGAAAAGTGAATGGAACGACAGATATGCAGGAATCAAAACCTGTAATCTTATAATAGAAAATATTGACCGTGTACCAAATTCTGATCCGGCTGTAATAGCAAGAATGAAGGCAGAGGCACGTTTTCTAAGAGCATTTCAGCATTTTCAGTTGACAACCTGGTTCGGTGATATTCCGGTTCTTAAAAAAGATCCTTCTCTTCAGGAGGCCAAAACAATAAGACGAACTCTGCATGCGGAAGTGGTTGAATTTATATTAGATGAGCTTGATGCTGTTATGCCATTATTGCTAAAAAATACGCAATTAACAAATGCCGAAAGAGGAAGGATAACTAGGGGTGCAGCAGCTGCTTTAAAAGCAAGAGTGTTGTTATACGAAAGCAGATGGGAAGATGTTATCGATACAACAGAAGATTTTATGGCGATGGAATATGGTCAGTATGGTCTTTTTCCATCTTATGAAGGTTTATTTCAGGCTCAGAACGAATATAACAGTGAAGATATCCTGAGCTTACAATATGTGCCTGTGGACAGAATGTGGGGAGAATTTTTTGATATGGCACCTATATCTTCCGGGGCAAGATTAAATGCATTGGCTCCAACACAGGAATTGGTGGACAGTTATGTAATGCTTAACGGAAAAAGAATTAATGAAGTAGGCTCTGGTTATAATGAAAATAACCCATATATTAACAGAGACCCAAGACTTACAGCTACAGTAGTTTATGACCAATATAACTGGAAAGAAGGAAATGGAACTTCTCACATAATTAATATCAAGCCTGGGACAGGAGGTCCTGATGAATATGTACTGGGATCATCTGCAACGCCAACAGGTTATTATATCCGTAAGTATTACGATTCACAGCATTTAACTTCGTTACAGTCCGGATTAAACTTAATGCTTTTTCGCTACGCTGATATATTATTGATGTATGCTGAGGCTAAAAATGAACTAGGCCAGATGAACAGCACTGTTTGGGATCAGACTATCAAAGCTTTAAGAATGCGTGCAGGTTTCACAGATGCAGCAGCATTATCATTCAATAGTTCATTAAATCAGACAGCCCTTCAGGAAATTATAAGAAACGAGCGTCGTACAGAATTTGGTATGGAAGGCTTAAGAATCTTTGATATCAGAAGATGGAAAATAGCAGAAGATGTATTAAATGGATATGCGCACGGTGCAAAATTCGGACCTTCATCGGTTGATAATGGTTATTTAAGAGTGAACTTAAGAACTTTTGATCCGGATAAGCATTATTTATGGCCTGTACCAAGAGATGAGCGTTTGATTAACACAAATTTATCTCAAAATCCAAATTGGTAATTCTAATTCAACTTAAAAACATATAAAATGAAAAATATATATTCAAAATTAGTATTAATTGTATGTGCAGTATTTATTGTTAGCTGCGAGAATGATGATTCAATGAGTCACACAAAGGTAAGCGCTGTTAAAACGCTTTATTCACCAGAAAACAACAAATTTTTTGATTTAAATGCGCAGAGCTCTGCAGTATTCGAATGGGAAGGGGCTAAAGCCGAAGATAACGGAGTAGTGCTTTATGATGTAGTTTTTGACAAGATTGACGGGGATTTTTCTAATCCAGTTTACGTTATGCCTTCTGACGGAAAAGGATTTCAGCCAAGTTTAAACCTTTCATTTACTGATTTGAACAAAATTGCAAAACTGGCAGGTATAGAATCAGAAACCCTTGGCAAATTAAAATGGATGGTTTATTCTTCTAAAGGAATCAATGTTGAAAAATCTACCGTTTCAAATGTAATCGAAATACTAACGCCAAGCGGATTCCCTACTCCTGATCAGTTGTTTATTACCGGTACAGGTTCTGAAACGGGAGATGTTACAGCTAATGCACAGGCTTTCAAAAAAACAGGTGCTAATACCTTCGAAATATATACGAAACTACAGGCAGGTAGTTATAAATTCATTACCAGAAAAAATGGTACTCCTGACGTTTTCTATATCAATGATGGAAAATTAAAACAAGATGGTGCTACAACTTATACAGGAGATAGCAAAGTATATAAAATTGCTGTTGATTTTACTAATGGTTCAACTACTATGACGGAAATCAAAAAAGTAGAGTTATGGTTCCCGCCACTAGGCCAGTATCTTTTTGAATATACGTACGCAGGTGGAGGAATCTGGAAAGCTGATAACAAACTTATTGTGTTCAAACAAGAATCATGGGGTAGAGATGAGCGCTATAAATTTAAATTTACAGTGGTAAATGGTACTACTACAAGCGAACAATGGTATGGAAGTACAAAAGGGGATAACAACAGACCAGATGCTAACACTCCTGCATCTTTCTGGTACATGGTTCCTGTAAGCAATGATTTCTGGGCTAACAGTTTCAAGTTTTCAGGTGCAGTAGATAACAAAAATGTAAATGCAGTGATCAACTTTAGTGCTTCAGTTCCAGCTTACACACACAGTTTTACAATTTTATAAATAACTATCACGTCTCTTGAAGAGTGATCTTCAGGAGACGCTATTTAAAATAAATTATATCATGAAAAGATTTTTTTCAAAAAGTTATAGTATTCTGTTTTTATCTGTTGTAGGATTGGGTTTAATGACCGTTTCATGCGAAGATGATGCAATTCCGTTGCGCGATCCTAATAATTCAGGCGGTAATAATTTTGTATACACCTGGGAAAAGACAGCAGATTCTTTGCAGCTTTCTACTTATAACAATTTTTTAGGGACTAATGGTACTTTTGTAGAAAACAATACAGGAAAAACCACTTTCCATTATTGGCCTAATGCACATGCACTTGATGTTCTGGTGGATGGTTTTTTAAGAACAGGGGATAATAATTATAAAACCAAAATGAAAGCTTTGGTACAGGGAATTAAAGTAAAAAACGGCAATACTTATAATAACGTTTTTAACGATGATATGATCTGGCTTGCCCTTTCAAGCCTTCGTGCTTACAGTGCTACACAAGATCAGGAATATAAAGATGTTGCTGATTATTTGTGGGGAAGGATAAAATTAAGCTGGAGTGACGATGTGTTTGGTGGTGGTATTACCTGGAAACAAGATACACCAAAACAAAAAAATGCAGTATCTAATGCTCCTGCAGCAATCGTAGCAATAAGACTTTATGATATTGACAAGAAACCGGAAGATTTAGAATGGGCCAGGAAAATTTATGCATGGCAAAAAGCCAATCTTGTAGATCCTGTTACAGGAGCTGTATGGGATAATATATCTGAAACAAATAATGTTGTTGTAACCAATAAAGACTGGGTATTTACCTACAATATGGGTACATGGATAGGCATAGGTTTGAGATTGTATAAAGCGACAAACGAACAGACTTATCTTAATGATGCTGTAAAAACAGGAAGAAACGTTTTAGTAAATCCAAAAATAGTTTCAGAAGGGATTCTTAAAGATGAAGGTCAGGGAGACGGCGGATTGTTTAAAGGTATCTTAGTTCGTTATTTTACTGAGCTTGCTGAGCATCAGACTATCAATTCTACAGATAGGGAAAAATTTGTAAATTTCTTAAAATTTAATGCCCAGATATTTTATAAAAAAGGAATCCGAAGACCAAATATGTTTTCTGGTAACAACTGGAAAGTAGCGCCTGCTGCAGGTGCAAATACAGATCTTACAACGCAGTTGAGCGGTGTAATGCTTATCGAAGCAGCAGCAAAACTGGATAAAGACGGATATTTTGATTAAATAAAAAGCGTTTGTTTTTGTGTTGGTAATTTTTGTAACACCTGAAGGAAATGAGCAGCCTTCAGGTTTTATAATATCTGTCTGACTGAAATCAAAGTTTTAAAAAATAGTCTCCTTTTAAAAAAAATGCTGAAATTCAAAAAATAAAATATCATAATGAAAAACAAATTAACGATTATACTTTTCTTCTTTGCTGGCTTTGCTTGTATTGCACAGTGGAAACCACAGGGAGATAAGATAAAAACAAAATGGGCAGAACAGGTGGATCCTAATCATTCATTAACTGAATATCCACGGCCTATAATGGAAAGAGAGCAGTGGAAAAATCTTAATGGCTTATGGAATTATTCAATTCAGCCGGTGGGACAAGCAGCGCCAAAAGGATATGACGGAAAAATACTCGTTCCTTTTGCTGTTGAATCGAGCCTTTCGGGAGTGATGAAATCTGTTGGTTCAGAAAAAGAGATTTGGTATGAAACCAGTTTTACTATAGACAGTAATTGGAAAAATAAAGATATTTTATTGCATTTTGGAGCAGTAGACTGGAAAACAGAAGTTTGGATGAATAATGTTAAAATAGGAACTCATACCGGTGGTTACACGCCTTTTAGCTTTAATATTACACCATTTCTCAATGGGAAGTCTCAAAAATTAGTTGTAAAAGTATGGGATCCAACAAGCGACGGAACACAGCCAAGAGGAAAACAAGTTAAAAATCCGGAATCAATCTGGTACACACCTGTTACCGGAATCTGGCAGACAGTCTGGTTAGAACCGGTAAGCAAAAAACATATTAATAATTTAAGAACAACGCCTGATATTGATCGTAATACAATCAATATAGCAGCAGAAACAGAAGGAAGTAATGCCGGAGATCTTGTTGAAATTACAGTTTTTGACGGAACCAAAACTATCGCTACAGAAAAGGCAGTTGCAGGTCAGTCTTTAGATATAGTACTTGATAATCCAAAATTATGGTCACCCGATGTACCATTTTTATATGATGTAAAAGTTAAATTGATTAGCAACGGCAAAATCGTTGATGAGGTAAAAAGCTATTTTGCC
This sequence comes from Flavobacterium flavigenum, assembly GCF_027111255.2. NCBI lineage: Bacteria > Pseudomonadati > Bacteroidota > Flavobacteriia > Flavobacteriales > Flavobacteriaceae > Flavobacterium > Flavobacterium flavigenum. Next base: position 4,072,556 of record NZ_CP114285.2, read on the forward strand.
ATGCGTAAGATTTCTTCAAAAAGAGATAATAATGGCATTGTCAGGATGCAGCTTAACAACAAAGATTGTTTTCAGTTTGGACCGCTGGACCAGGGCTGGTGGCCTGACGGATTATACACTGCTCCAACTGATGAAGCATTAAAATACGATATAATCAGAACTAAAGAATTAGGTTTTAACATGATTCGAAAACACGTTAAGGTAGAACCGGCAAGATGGTATACACATTGTGATAAAATGGGTATTTTAGTATGGCAGGATATGCCAAGCGGAGACGCAGGCCCAATTTGGCAAATGCACAACTATTTTGACGGAAATGAATTAAAAAGAACTGCACAGTCCGAAGAAACATACAGAAAAGAATGGCGTGAAATTATGGATCATTTGTATTCATATCCAAGTATTGTCGTTTGGGTGCCATTTAATGAAGCTTGGGGGCAGTTTAAAACGGTTGAGATTACAGAATGGACTAAAAACTATGATCCAAGCCGACTGGTAAATTCTTCAAGTGGAGGAAATCATTTTCAAACGGGAGATATCTTAGATATCCACCATTATCCTGAACCGGAATTAAAATTGTACGATGCACGCAGAATCACGGTTTTGGGAGAATATGGAGGAATAGGTTTTCCGGTAACCGGCCATTTGTGGCAAACCGATAAAAACTGGGGTTATACACAGTTTAAGAATACGGAAGAAACTACAGCGAAATACAAAGAATATGCAGACAAGTTAATTCAATTGGCAAAAGTTGGTTTTTCAGCAGCAGTATATACGCAGACGACTGATGTTGAAGGAGAAGTAAACGGCTTTATGACGTACGATCGTAAAGTTGATAAAATGAATTTTTCTGAAGTAAGCAAGATAAACAAAGACGTTATTAATTCTATTAAATGATCAGGTTTTGATAAAAAGTAAGTACACCTTAGCATTAATTTTTTTGGCCTTCGTATCTGGAAGTGCACAAAACAAGCAAATAATTACGCCACAGCAGCCTGTTGACTGGGTTAATCCTTTAGTAGGAACTGATTCGGATTACGGCATTTCAAACGGAAATACGTATCCGGCAATTGCTATGCCATGGGGAATGAATTTCTGGACTCCTCAAACAGCTAATATGGGTGATGGCTGGGCTTATACGTATAAGTCAAACCGGATTAAAGGTTTCAAACAGACCCATCAGCCTTCACCGTGGATGAACGATTACGGACAGTTTTCAATTATGCCTGTTACAGGTGAACTGAAATTTAAGGAAGAAGACAGACAAAGCTGGTTTTCGCATAAAGCTGAAACCGTTACACCGTATTATTATAGTGTTTATCTGGCAGATCATAATGTCACAACAGAAATTACGCCAACAGAAAGAGCAGCAAGATTTCGATTTACATTTCCGCAAACTGATAAAGCATATGTTGTTATTGATGCATTTGACAAAGGTTCTTATGTGAAAATAATTCCGGCAGAAAGAAAAATTATAGGTTACACGACCAAAAACAGCGGTGGCGTTCCCGAAAATTTCAAAAACTATTTTGTCATTATTTTCGACAAGGATTTTGAGATAAATTCAACTTTCAACGGAGATGTTTTAGGCAATGCTTTAGAAATGAAAGCAGATCATGCCGGAGCCGTAATTGGTTTTAAAATAAAAACAGGAGAAAAAGTAAACGCTCAGGTGGCATCATCTTTTATAAGTTATGATCAGGCCGAGTTGAACTTAAAGGAAATTGGCAGTAACAATTTTGATCAGCTTAAAGAAAAAGGAAAAGCAATCTGGAACAAAGAATTGGGCAGAATAAAAGTAGATGGCGGAACACCGGATCAAATAGGAACTTTTTACTCCTGCCTGTACAGATCGCTTCTTTTTCCAAGAAAATTTTATGAACTTGATCAAAACAATAAAGTAATGCATTACAGTCCGTACAACGGAAAAGTGTTGCCTGGCTATATGTTTGTTGATACCGGTTTTTGGGACACCTTTAGGGCTTTATATCCTTTTTTAAATTTCATGTATCCGGAACTGAATACCCAAATGCAGGAAGGTCTTTCAAATGTTTTCAATGAAAGTGGCTGGCTGCCTGAATGGTCTAGTCCGGGATTACGGGATATTATGGTCGGAAATAATTCGGCATCCATTGTATCTGAAGCGTATTTAAAAAGCGGTAAAGTAAAAAATTATGATATCGAAAATCTTTATAAGGCGTTGATACATGGTGCTAACAATGCAGGTCCCTTAAGAGCTGTAGGACGTGCCGGAGTTGATTCTTACAACGCTTTAGGATATGTCCCTAATGATGAAATTCAGGAAAGTGCAGCCAGGACATTAGAGTACGCTTATGATGATTTTGCTATTTACCAATTAGGAAAAGCGTTAAATAAACCGCAGTCAGAAATTGATTTGTATAAAAAAAGAAGTCTAAATTACAAGAACCTTTTTGATCCAAAATACAATCTGATGCGTCCTAAAAATAAGGATGGTAAATTTATGGAACCTTTTGATCCTTTTCAATGGTTTAACGGATTTACAGAGGGTAACAGCTGGCACTATTCATGGTCCGTTTTTCATGATGTACAAGGTTTGGTTGATTTGATGGGCGGAAAAGGAGTATTTGTTTCGCAACTGGATAAAGTTTTTTCAGCACCTCCGGTTTTTGCTACAAAAGATTTTAAAGGTGGCGTAATTCACGAAATGAGAGAAATGCAGATTGCAAACATGGGACAATATGCGCATGGAAATCAGCCCATTCAGCACATGATTTATCTTTACAATTATGCAGGGGAACCATGGAAAGCCCAATATTGGGTAAGGGAAACCATGAACAGGATGTACCATGCAACACCTGATGGGTACTGCGGTGACGAAGACAACGGACAAACTTCTGCCTGGTATGTTTTCTCTTCATTAGGATTTTACCCTGTTACTCCGGCTTCTGATCAATATGTTATTGGTGCACCATTATTTAAAAAAGTAACGGTCGAGCTTGAGAATGGTAAAACGATTACCATAAATGCAGGTTCAAATAGTAATGAGAATAGATATATCAAAGGAATGAAATTGAATGGAAAGACCTATTCGAAAAACTGGCTGAGCCATTCCCAATTAATGAAAGGGGCTACAATTGATTTTGAGATGTCGGCAACGGCAAATAACAAAAGAGGAATAAATAAAGAAGATTTTCCGTACTCATTATCGAATGAATAATAGGAAGTTCTTTTTTTATAATTTTAAAACATACAAAAATGCAAAGAAGAAAATTTATCCAGAACACAGTTTTATTTAGCAGTTTAGCACTTGTTGATCCTATGGAAATCATTGCCGGTACAAAGGCAGCCAAAGATTTCCCGATTGTGAGAGTGGCAAAAGGCAAAAGGAATTTTGAAAGTGAATTTATTGAAAAAACAATAGTTGAGTTTCAAAAGAATGTAAAGGATAAAGAATTAGGATGGTTGTTCAATAACTGTTTTCCTAATACGCTGGATACAACCGTAACCTATTCACAGAAAAACGGAAGACCTGACACGTATGTAATTACTGGAGATATCGATGCCATGTGGCTAAGGGATAGTTCTGCTCAGGTTTGGCCGTACATGGCTTTTGCCGGAAAGGATTCAAAATTAAAAAATCTTATTGCAGGTGTTATAAACAGACAGACAGAATACATCCTGAAAGATCCATATGCGAATGCATTTTATAATGATCCGAATAAAAAAGGGGAGTGGACTACCGATCATACCGATATGAAGCCGGGCGTACATGAAAGAAAATACGAAATTGATTCGCTATGTTATCCTATAAGGCTGGCATACAATTATTGGAAAAATACCGGAGACATTGCTCCATTTGATGAAAATTGGGTAAAAGCAATTAAGGAAACCTTAAAAGTTTTCAAAGACCAACAGCAAAAATACGGTAAAAATCCATATACTTTTCAAAGAACAACACAGTTTGCCACCGATACAAGGCCATTAAAAGGGTATGGATATCCAGTAAAACCAGTTGGCCTTGTTTGTTCTGCTTTCAGACCAAGTGATGATGCAACTGTCTTTTCATTCCTTATCCCATCTAATTTTTTTATTGTAGCGAGTATGAATCAGGCTGCAGAAATGTTAGAAAAGATTAAAAAAGATACTGCTACTGCAAAAGAATTAAGGGATTTGGCTAATGAAGTTGACAAAGCTATCAAAGAACATGCAGTAGTTAAACATCCAAAATACGGAGATATTTACGCATTCGAAGTGGATGGTTTTGGAGGCCATTTATTGATGGACGATTCCAATGTTCCGAGTTTGCTGAGTTTGCCGTATCTGGATGCAATTGATATTAAAGATTCAATTTATCAAAATACCAGAAAGTTTGTCCTTTCAGAAGACAATCCTTTTTTCTTTAAAGGAAAAGTAGCCGAAGGAGTTGGAGGTCCTCATGTTGGTATGGATATGATCTGGCCAATGTCTCTTGTGATGAGAGCCTATACAACATCTGACGCGAACGAAATCAAGGATTGCATCAGAATGTTAAAAGCATCACACGGAGATACCGGATTTATGCATGAATCTTTCCATAAGGATGATGCTAAAAATTTCACCAGATCGTGGTTTGCATGGACGAATACTTTGTTTGGGGAGCTTTTATGGGACACTTACAAAACGAATCCAAAATTACTAGAGTTATAACCTGTAACCGATTTTAATTTTTTAAAATTATGAAATTAAGAAAGAAAATAATACTCGCAACACTTACCGTGTGTTTGGCGAGCCTGAATGGTATTGCTCAAAAATCAGGTGGCGGACTTTCAAAAGGAAAATATACAGCATTGGTAAATCCGTTTATCGGAACATCGCCATTATTAGATACAAAAATCATTGGATATACACCTCCAAAGGATATGCGTGTCTGGGCAGGCTTGGTTTTTCCGGGTTCATCAGTACCAAATGCTATGGTGCAGTTAAGCCCCATGACAAAATACAGATCAGGAGCAGGATACGAATATGAAGACACCAATATTTTAGGATTCACTCATACCAATAAAGGACATTGGAATTTATGTCATATCCCCCTTTTGCCGGTTCCGGACGGAGCATCTTTTCCATACAAATCTTCCTTTAGCCATGATCAGGAAAAGGCAAGCCCTGCTTATTACGAAGTATATTTAAAAGCGTATAATGTTCAGGTAAAATTAACATCGACTTTGCGTTGTGGCGTGCATGAATATACTTTTAAAAATAACAAAGGAAGAAAAGTACTTTTTGATTTAGGAAGAGCAAATAACCATGTTGATGACTGGAAGATTAAGCAGGAAGGTTCAAATGCAGTAAGCGGTTTTCAAAGAACAGGAGGAGAAAAAATATATTTTTATGCCACTTTAAGCAGTCCAATTGAAAAATTAGATACTAAAGATTTATCAAAAAGCGGAGGTTATACATTGGTAAATCTCAAAGATGGTGATGCAAAACCGGTTACAGTTAAAATTGCTTTATCATTTGTAAGTATCGAAAATGCAGCTGAGAATCTGAAAACAGAAGTAGGAGAAAAAAGTTTTTCAAAAGTTTTTAATGAAGGAAGTACCCAGTGGGAAAATCTTCTTTCTAAAATTCAGGTCAAAGGAGGCAATGACCAGCAAAATGTAATGTTTTACAGCATGCTGTACAGATCATTTTTATGGCCGGCTTTACGAAGCGATGTAAATGGTCAGTTTACGGATGAAGCCGGAAAAGTACGCAAAGAAAATTATCATTATTATACGCTGCCTTCTTTGTGGGATGATTACAGAAATAAATTGGTTTTATTGAGTATTTTTTCGCCTGAAGTCACCGCTGATATTATTAGTTCCATGATTAACGAAGGAGAGATTAAAGGTTTTATGCCAACATTTTTCCATGGAGATCATGCGGCATCCTTTATAGCGGGCTCTTACATGAGGGGAATTAGAAATTATGATGTTAAAAAAGCCTATGAACTATTATTGAATAATGCTTATAAAGAAGGCGGAATCAGACCTCATATTTCAGAATACATCGCAAAAGGGTATGTTCCGGAACAAGATATTAAGGATCCAAAAATAGAAACTAAAGGGAATGCTGGGGTTACCAAAACTTTAGAATATGCTTATGATGATCACGCACTTTCATTATTAGCTAAAGCGCTAAATGACACAGAACATTATAACGATTTGGCTAAACGTTCTAAAAATTATGCAAATGTATTTGATAAGTCAACGACTTTCATGAGAGGAAAACTGGCAGATGGCAGTTGGGTTACACCCTTTAATCCTGAATTTCCATATTATGAATACATGTACAGGGAGGCTAATGCATGGAACGTATCTTTTTATGTGCCACATGATATGCCTGGATTGGTTAAACTTTATGGAGGTGACAAACCTTTTGAAACTAAATTGGACCAACTCTTCACAAAACCATGGAATCCAGATTATATTGCCTGGAATATCTCCGGATTTATAGGGCAGTATTGTCATGGCAATCAACCTGCACATGAAGCACCTTTTTCATATTATTTTGTAAACAAGCCTGAAAAATCGCAGAAAAGAATAGATGAAATATTAGAAACAATGTACGGAATTGGTCCCGAAAAACTTGCCCTGAGTGGTATGGATGATGCGGGTGAAATGTCCTCGTGGTATGTGTTTGGAGCGCTGGGACTTTACCCGTTATCACCTGCCGATCCCGAATATATTGTGACAGTTCCAATTTTTAAGGAAGTGGCCTGGACAATGCCGGCAGGTAAAAAAGTGACCATAAAAAATCTTAACGAAAAAAGAGATTTAGAAGCCATTAAAGTAAACGGTTCTAAAATTGACGGTTATTTCATTTCTCACGATTTGTTTAAAAATGGTGGTGAAATACAAGTAATGACCAAATAAATAGTACTAATAAAATAGCGTTCCATGAAAATGGGACGTTATTTATATATAAACATTTCAGATGAAAAATATACAATTACTTGCATGTTTGTTATTTCTTTTAGGAGGTTTCAATGCCTATTCCCAGAAAACAAAATGGGAAATTGCATCTCCAAATGGCGAGATTAAAATAGAGGTCAATTTAGGCGATAAAATTTATTATTCAATTTCGGCAGGAAACGAACAATTAGCTTCAGAAAATCATTTAGGATTAATGCTTAAAAATGAAACATTAGGCTTAAATCCGAAATTATCAGGAAGCAGAACAGGAAAAGTAGATGAGGTTATAAAGCCTGTTGTTCCGCTTAAATTTTCAACAGTTGCCAATATGTATAATTATCTGCTTCTGAATTTTAAAGGAGGGTATTCCGTTGAATTCCGAGCTTTTGATGAAGGAGTGGCTTACCGTTTTATTACCGCCAAAAAAGGAGAGATTGAAGTATTAAATGAAGATTTCACAGTCAATTTTCCGTCAGATTATTTGCTTCATTTACAACAGACAGGAAGTTTTAAAACATCAAGTGAAGAAGAATATTCACATATCAACGGAGGCGAATGGAAATCTTCTGATAAAATGTCTACGCTTCCTATTTTGGCAGATACAAAAAACAGGTATAAAATTTTAATCAGCGAATCTGATCTGATAGATTATCCGGGAATGTTTTTAAAAGGAAACGGAAGCGGTGCTGTATCAACATTTCCAAAAACGCCTTTAGAATTTGGTTCTGACGGAGACCGAAGCCTTAAAATTTTAAAAGAAGCAGATTATATTGCTAAAACAACAGGAACGAGAAGTTTTCCGTGGCGTTATTTTGTTATAACGAAAAATGACAAACAGCTTATTGAAAATACGATGACATTGAAACTGGCACCAAAAAGCGAAGTAAAAGATTCTTCATGGATACAGCCTGGACAGGCCAGCTGGGAGTGGTGGAATGGTGCTACGCCTTATGGTCCGGATGTTAATTTTATTTCAGGTTATAATCTGAACACGTATAAATATTTTATAGACTTTGCTTCAAAATTCGGCATCAAATATATTATAATGGATGAAGGCTGGGCTAACAGCACAACAGATCCCTATTCGCCTAACGCTAATGTTGACGTCAAGGAACTGATTCGTTACGGTAAAGAAAAAAAAGTTGGTATAATACTTTGGCTGACCTGGCTGACAGTGGATAAAAACATGGAACTTTTTAAAACTTTTAAGGAGTGGGGAGTATCAGGAGTAAAAATAGACTTTATGGACCGCAGCGATCAGGTAATGGTGGATTACTATGAAAAAGTAGCAAAAGAAGCTGCCAAATATCAAATACTGGTAGACTTTCATGGCGCATTCAAACCGGCCGGTTTAGAATACAAATATCCAAATCTGATTTCGTATGAAGGTGTGAGGGGAATGGAACAAATGGACGGCTGCAGGCCGGATAACAGTCTTTATATGCCTTTTATGCGAAACGCGGTTGGACCAATGGATTACACTCCGGGTGCAATGATCAGCATGCAGCCTGAAGTTTACAGGTCTGAACGTCCGAACTCTGCCAGTATCGGAACCCGTGCATATCAGCTTGCTCTGTTTGTTGTTTTTGAAAGTGGTCTTCAGATGCTTGCCGATAATCCAACCCTTTATTATAGGGAAAAAGAATGTACTGAATTTATTACCTCGGTTCCAACTACATGGGATGAGACTGTCGCTTTAGAAGCTGAAGCCGGCCAATATGCTATTGTCGCTAAAAGGAAAGGATCAAAATGGTTCATTGGTGGCATAACCAATAATGCAGAAAAAGAAAGAAACTTTAAGCTAAATCTAAGCTTTTTGAAATCTGGACAATCCTATAAAGTAACTTCATTTGAAGATGGATTCAACGGAGGATATCAGGCAATGGATTACAGAAAAAAAAGTTATAATATCAAAAATAATGATGTTATTGAAGTGAAAATGGTTAAGAACGGTGGCTGGGCTGCTGTTCTGGAGGAAATTTAAAAACATATATGTCCAAAGTATAAAAAACGACATGATTTAATTCAAAGCATGTCGTTTTATATTTACTGATGTAAAAAAGTAATTATTCCTTATGCCCACTAAGATCATTATTTTTCTCAGCATTGGTAATCCCGTCATTTTTATTTTCGAACTGATCCTGATTCCCTGATTTTGTCGTATTAGTTTCAAAATCGTTTTCCGGATGTTTCAGGTCTTCAATAAATTCTTCCTGATATTGATATGGATCTTCATCCCTCGCATAATTATCAGTATCCACAAGTGTATTCTGATCTATATAATCAGGATCGCTTTCTCCAAATTCTGTTTTGTTTTCTTTGTTAGACAACGGTTGAGAATCCGTTTTATTTTGAATATCACTACCGTCAACAAGTGTGTTTTGATCAATAAAGTCAGGATCTGTTTGCCCGTATTCGTTGTTGTTTTGATTTTCCATGATATTGTTGTTTTAGAATGATTATTTTTAATTCTAATATTTTAACTTTCATATTTACAAATTTATCCTAAAGAATCCATTGAGTCATTACAGAAATATTACAGATAGTTCCATAATTAAAAGCATATATTAATATTTACTGATAGAACACTTTAAGAGGCAACTTTATTTCAAACAAGTTTGTCAAGATTATTGGTTCGTAAATTTTTATTTATAAATATTAATGCAATTATTTGTAAGTTGAAATATCTAAAACTATATATTTGTAATCAACTAAATCGTTTTACTAAACTACTATAAAGAAAATTTAATGAAACGGACTATACTAATTAACTAACTAACCAACCTTATTATGAATAAAATACTTTTATGGTCTATTACGGCTGCTTTGGCCGGTTTTTTATTTGGATTTGATACAGTTGTAATTTCCGGAGCTGATAAAAAATTACAGGAATTATGGCATACTTCAGATGTTTTTCATGGGTCTGTCGTAATGGCAATGGCTTTATGGGGAACGGTTTTAGGAGCCATTTTTGGTGGTATTCCAACCAATACTTTAGGAAGAAAGAAAACATTGATCTGGATTGGTGTTTTATTTTTAGGATCTGCTATCGGTTCTGCTTTTGCAAATGGGCCGTGGACTTTTGCATTTTTCCGTTTTTTAGGAGGGTTAGGAATAGGAGCGTCAACAATTGCTGCACCGGCATATGTTTCTGAAATCGCTCCTGCAAAAGATCGCGGAAGATTAGTCTCATTATATCAGTTCAATATTGTTTTAGGGATTTTAATGGCCTTTTTATCTAATTATTTATTGAGAGATGCGGGCGAAAACGCATGGAGATGGATGGTTGGAGTGATGGCTTTTCCGGCTTTTTTTTACACTCTTATTGTTTTTACTATTCCGGAAAGCCCAAGATGGCTTTTGTCAAAATCCAGAACTGCTGATGCTAAGATTATTTTAGAGAAAATTGATCCTACAGCAAAAATTGAAGATTTAATGCAGGAAATGAATATTGGCGAAAACGAAAATAAAGCTATAAAAGAGGAAACAATATTTTTAAAGAAATACAGGTTTCCATTGGTTTTGGCTTTTTTAATAGCGCTCTTTAATCAGTTTTCAGGTATAAATGCCTTCTTATATTATGCCCCGAGAATTTTCGCCGAAGCAGGTTTAGAAGAGAGTGCAGCATTAATAAGCAGTGTAGGAATTGGCATTACTAATCTTGTATTTACGCTGTTTGGAGTATTTCTGATTGATATTTTAGGGAGAAAAGTATTAATGTATATCGGTTCAGTTGGTTATATTATTTCTTTAGGACTTGTATCGGTTGCTTTTTTCTTAAAATGGCAGGGTATGCAGGTTCCCCTTTTTCTGTTTTTATTTATTGCTTCACATGCAATAGGGCAGGGCGCAGTAATCTGGGTTTTTATTTCTGAAATCTTTCCGAATCACTTACGAGCAGGCGGACAAGCATTTGGTTCTTCAACACATTGGATTTTAGCAGCAATTATTCCGTCTGCGATACCTTTTTTATTTTCGACAATTGGAGCAGGTGTTGTTTTCCTGATTTTTGCTGTTATGATGGTGTTTCAGTTGCTTTTTGTAATTTTTATGATGCCTGAGACCAAAGGAAAATCGTTGGAAGAACTTCAGGAGACAATTTTAAAAAAAGTGAATTAATAATTCCATTTTCATTAGACAGAATATATATTAATTGATGTTTATTTTAGAAGAATCATTCTGGTTTCTGAGTTAAAGGTAACCTCAATGGAGTCTTTATATTTTTTCCTGATTGTAAGGCCATTTTGAGTTTCATTAAGTTTTAATTTATATAATTTAGAATCTATTTTTAACAATACCAATTCTTTATCTTTTGATTTTAAATAACCATAATACTGCAATGAAGGCCAGCTGATATTTGCCTGTTTTTTTGGAACAGGCTGAACCATTACTTTTTTGACAGTATTATGACTAATTGTTTTTTTACTAACAGCTATAATGGCAGTATTTTGAAATTCTTTGTTCAGAAAGGGATCCCGATTTATTTTTTCTAATTTAAAAGTATCTTTATTGATTTGTTTAATGGCTACATTATATTTTTGATCCTGGATTGAATTAGTAATTTCACTGTCTGCAAATTGACGGTAAAGTGCCCTGTAACCAACTGTTCCCCATAAGCCTAAAACTAACAAAATTAGTATTATATTAATTTTTTTCTTAGCCATTCATTATTGTTTTACAGTAAATTTAAATCCTGCACTGTTGTTACCAATATTGCCAGCCCCATCAATCGCTCTTACTCTCCAGTAAAATATCCCTGTTGCTTGAGCTGTTCTTTGCAGTGTTGTCGAATTGCTCTTTTGCGTTTCAAAAATAGCATTAAAATCTGCATCGTTCGCAAATTCTATTATATACGAAACAGGCGATTTAGAAACGCCAATATCTGCTGCGATGCTCCATGTATAAGTCACATTCGAATTAACTGTCTGATCACTGTCGTTTACAGGTGATGTGTTTTTTGGCTGATTCGGGACTGTTGTATCAATATTGAATTTGCTTGCAGAATACCGTTTAGTTTCGCTTTCGTCATTTTTAGCGGTTAATTGCCATTCGTAGGTACCATCTTCCAAAGAAGGTAAATCCAGTGTCAATGTTTTAACAGTAAGACTGGACTTAGAATATACTTCCAAACCGGTTTTCGTATTAATAACTTTAACATTATATGTAGTAGCTTTGTCTAGAAATTCCCAAACAAGAGGTATGTTGATGAAATTTAAAAATTTGTTGTCTTCAGGACTGGTTAGTACCACTTTCTGATCGGTTAGATCATCAGGAATGTTCGTCGAAAAATTTGAAGGCGACGAATAAATAGATTCGTAAGCATAATTTTCACCTCTGACACTCCAACTATAGCTTCCTGTTTCCAGTGGCAAAGTAATACTGGTTTTTGAAGTTAAAGAATCTAATAACATAATACCATCTTCGTATATCTGAATTCTATATTTATCAGCCCCCTTAAGACTTCCCCATTTAAAGTTTACTACATTACTTTCTATAATTGCATCTTCTGCAGGGGTAATAATTTCTACAGTTTCTTCACTGATGTCTTCTTCAAGAATATCATCACACGAGTAAGTTAGGATTGCTAATGCAATTAATATTATTTTATTTATTGTTTTCATAGTTTTGAAAAATCATTTTTAGATGTAAAACTTCAGATTTGTCATTTTTCTTTGTAGTGTAAAAATTCATACTTACTATTCTCGATAGGTTGAATTTTTTTTCAAAGTTGTAAGCCAGTCCAAGTAGTTCATTACTGTTTCCCGTTACGTCCAGCTGATTGGTTATAATGTGGTAGTCGTCTTCAGGAAAATCATGTATAGGCTTCAGGTCACTTATTGAAACTGAAGGAGCATTTTCTGATGCAAAACTTACTATGCCTTGCTGCACGATTTCTTTTGTGGTTCCTTCCTTGCCAATAATTTTATCCAAATAGGCAATGTCTTTGGTTAAGCCATCTGTATTTTTTGCTTTTTTATTAATATCATCAGCTTTTTTTGAAAGAATTCGATATTCACTAATTACATCAAATAAAGTATGAAATGACCTTTTATAAGCTGTTATCGACAACAGACAAAAAAGAACACCCAAGGCATAAAATTTTTGTTTATACGAATAGTTTTCAAACATTCTTTAAGGTTATTTTGATTTCAAAAATAGATTTGTTTTTCTTGTCTTTTTTTAAGCTGATAATTTCAAAACGCTGCAGCCATTTCATTTTTTTTAAATCTTCCAGCCATTTATTAAAGGATGTTTCCTGAAAAGTTTCTCCCTTAATAACAATGGTTTTGGTTTCAAAAAAAGCTTTTTTATTTTCTTTATATTCTTCTTTTAGCGGAATAATATTTAATTCATTTAAGGATATATCTGATGGTATCGATTTAATTATTTCGTACCCATAATAAGTAAGAAATTTAGACGACAAAACCCCTGATTCTTTTAAAATGTTGAGCTTTTTTTCTTTTTGAGCTTCTAAGTCCAATATCAATTGATAGGACTGATTTGAGTATACGGTCTGCAGATTCAATTCGGAATTTTTTGTTCCATAATACTGAATCATAAAATAACTGACTAATAACGAAGTTAGAAAACCCACTAATATGGCAACGCCAAAAATTCCAAAAGCTTTCTTATAAATTAATTCTTCACTGTTTAGGGTTGGATTTGTAGTTTTTGAAACTTCATTTGTTTTAACAAAAAAATGAATAATGGCACCGTACAAAGGTAAAAAGGTATTGGAAACTGTTTCTTCACCAACCTGATAATTGATTGATTTGACTTCTTCATTTTGCTTGCCGAAACTAATTAGCTTTTCATTTTCAAACTCTAATCGTAAATCATTAGAAAACAAGACTTCTTTTTTCAGGACATTGTTAAGTAAGGCCGCCAAAAATGAACCAATGTAAACATCAATTACCTGAAATCCTTTTTTTTGAAATTTCGAAATAGTTTCTTCGACAATATTTTTTCTGCAGAAACTAATAAAGTTAGATTTTAATCCTTTTAAATCTGTAAAATAAATAGCATTATGGTCAATGTTTTTTTGCCAGCTTACATCAGCCTCATTATCAAAATCAATTTCTTTATTTAGAACCCCTTTTCCTTCGATAACAATTAAAATAGGCAGTTTTTTATCTGTTGATTTGCTTAATTCTTCAAGGGTTTCAAAAGTTTGTTTGGCAACTATAGAAATCTTGTTTGCTTTCTTTTTAATAGTCAGCAAATTATAGATATCAAAATCTTCTCTTTTGATTACACCAACAACATTTAAGTCGTTTATTTTTATGAATTTAGATAAAGTAGCTAACATTAATAAATAACCGTTGGTTTAATAAAAATATGAAGTTTAGAATCGCTTTTGCCCTTTTTTCTACTGCTGAAAAACCATTTAATAACAGGAATTCTTGACATTAGTGGAGTTCCTGTTCCTGAGTTTTCCTTTTTCAGTTCATCTAAACCGCCTAATAAAATCATTTCGCCATTTTTAACCCTAACCAAAGATTCAAACTTTTGAGTAGCTTTTCCGGGAGGAGCATCTTCACCGGCTCTGGCTAAAAAGGAACTTTTTTCTACAGCAATAGTCAAGGTTACGTTTTCATCGGTAGAAACGTATGGTTTTATCGATACACTTAAATTAGCATCTGTTGATTTCCATGTTCCGGAATTTAAGATATCATTTCCGATGTTGCTGTTTATTAGTCGGTTATTTTGTTCAAAATAATAGCTGGTTTCTCCAATAGATAGTTTCGCTTCGTGTCCGCTAATGGTGGCTATTTTAGGTGTGGATTCAATTTTTAGTGCCGAATTACTTTCTAAAAGTTTCAGGTTGAGATAGAATGATTCGGTTACTTTTCCTATTTTAAAAAGACCAAACCCATTAAAAGCATCAATTAAGCTATTTACAGAAGATCCGTTTAAAGTCATATCAGAGTTAGGAAATAATACTCCGCCAGTCTGAACCGAATTTATTTTGTCTAAGCCCGCTTTCATTCCGGTCTGAATGTCATAGGCCTTATTATACTGTACGATAATGACTTCAATTTGTACCATTGGCACAATTTTATCAATTTGCTTGATATATACTTTTAATTCTTCCAGGATAGATCTCGATCCCGAAACAATTAATCCGTTTAATTCTGTAAATTCTTTTATTTCTAATTTTTCCGAAAAGACTTTTGGCAATGTATTAATGATAGATTCAATCGATCTGTTTTCTAACTGAATCATTTCGGTGATTCTTAATCCTTCAGTGGCTTCTTCTCCAATCAGATATAAATTATCCTGTTTTTTAAAAGTATATTTTTTTCCTTTAAAGATGTTCAACAGCAACTCATCAAAGGTGATATTATCTGCAGAAAGCGTAGTTTTTTCGTTTTCAGGCTTATTGTATAAAAAATAATTGATATGCAGTTTTTCTGCTGCTTCGGTTAATAAATCAGAAGTGTCAGCCATGTAGGCATTAACTTGTAAGAAACCATTTTTATTGATATTTACTTCATAAAAACCCGGAACTCCAAGACCTACTTTGGGTTGTTTTGCTTTAGCATTGGTGTTTACTGTATTTATATTGGCAAGTGTGTTTTTTTGTAGAAAATAAAATCCGTTGTCATCTTTGACAGCTGATAAATCATTTGATTTTGCCATCATTTCAATTACCTGATCGAAAGCGCGATTCAGGATATAAGAAGAAATTCGGATGTTTTTTATATCCTGCGCCAGAATCACATTCTTCCCTGATTTATCAATAATAGCTTTAGCTACAGCAGATAAAGTGTCGTTTTCTACTCTTACTGATAAAAAGTCATTCTGAGGATTGTATGTAACATCTATAATTTTAGGCTGCTTTTTTGGAACAACAGTTATGACTTTTCTTTTTTTGAAAATTATAATATTGTTCATGAAGGAAACTTCAAGATCATATTTCTGAGCAAGATGAATGAAAACATCTTTTACCGTAACATCAAAGAAATTATTGGCTATGGGCTGGTTTAATTCTATATCAACGTCAATATTAAGCTGATGCTCTTCAGCTATTGAAGAAATAAAATCATGCAGGGTAAGTCCGGAAACATCAATTTTAATGGCCTCGTTTAATCCTTTTTTTTGTATGGAGAGTTCGTCAAATTTTCTGCTTAATTCAACAATATCCTGCTGGGCAACAAGAATGTTGGTAAAAAATAACGCAGTTAGTACGCAAAGAACCTGTTTAAGCATTTATTATATGTTTATTAAAATTGAATATATTTCTTCCAGAGAAGTTTCTCCGATAGCTAAAATCTCAAATGCTTTTTCGGGCAGTGATTTATAGCTCTTATCATTATTATATAATTTGGTAATAGTATTATTTTTGATTGCTTCGGCAATTTTATTATCAATATTTACTATTTCGTAAATTGCTGTTCTTCCTTTATAACCTGTATGAAAACATTGATTGCAGCCCACAGGTTTGTAATAAGATGAAATTTCAAAAGGAAATTTAAAATTCAGTGGAAAATCTTTAGGATTGCTGATTGTTTCTTTTTTGCAGTTATCACAAAGTTTCCTAACTAGTCGCTGGGCTACAGATAAATTTAGGGTTTCGGCAATTAAGTAGGAGGGAACTCCCATGTCAATCAGCCTTGATATGGTTCCTATTGCTGAATTAGTGTGAATAGTTGATAAGACCAAATGTCCTGTCAAGGAAGCACGAATAGCCATCAAAGCAGTTTCTGAGTCACGAATTTCTCCCAGCATGATTACATCAGGATCCTGACGTAAAAATGATTTTAATGCAGAAGAAAACGTTAAGCCAATATCTTCCTTCAGTTGTACCTGGTTAATTCCTTTTAAAGTGTATTCAATAGGGTCTTCAACAGTAACGATATTTCTTCGGCTATCGTTAAGTAATCTTAAAGTAGCATAAAGCGTAGTGGTTTTTCCTGAACCGGTTGGACCGCTTATCAAAATAATTCCGTTAGGTTTTTTTACAGCTTCAAGATAACTTTCTAATTCTTCTTTTTGAAGCCCTAAAGTACTCAGGTCTATATTTGAAGCATCCTGACCTAAAAGACGCATTACTATTTTTTCTCCAAATAATGTTGGTAAAATAGAAACCCTGATATCAAATGATTCATTGGTAATTCTTCCATCCTGTGGAAGCCTTTTTTCCGTAATGTTTAATTTGGCTTTAATCTTGACCTTGTTAACTAATTCAAGATAATTATCCCGTTCTATTTTATAGCGTTCAATCAATTGACCGTCAATCCTGAACCGAATTCGGGATGAATCTTCATAAACTTCAAAATGAATATCACTGCATTTTAAAGATTTTGCTTCGGTAAGCAGGTTTTCAAGAAAATCGCCCTTATCTACATTTAAGGATTTGTTTGAAGTTAAGGCTCTTTCCTTTCGGTAATATATCGACAATGCCTTTTCTATTTCGGCAGCGTTTACGGGATGAAAAACAATATTTTTTCCCAAAAACAATTCTAATTCGTCTTTAGCATCTGCATTATTATTAGCATCATCAACATACAATTCTAAAGTGTTCTCAAGTAATGTTTTAGGCAAAACACGATATTGGTTGGCCAAATCATTAGAAACAGTATGCTGTATTTCAGGAAGGATTTTGATTTCTTGTTCCATTATAATAAAGTGATTTTTTGAAAATCAATCAAGTTGTCTTTCAATAGTATAATGAATAAAAATAAAGCCGAAAACCCTGCTAACGGAACAGTTTCTTCTGTAATAAACTTCTTCAGTCCCAATTGCATCAAAATCGCAAATAGCATGGATAAAATAAAATATAAAATATAATTTTTTAATAAAAACAGAGGAGTTATGGACACGTAGAATAACAAGTCCCCCAATCCGAAATAATGTGCGAACGGGTTCAGAAATTTTTTAGATTTCAAACTCATATAAAGTGTTAGTATTCCTAATGTAATGAAGAAGAAACCTGTATTGAAAAGGAATATTTCTACTAAATCATATTTTTTTAAAGGAACTATGAGAAAGGATATACCAAAGATTACGATAGGTAAAATAACATGGATTCTTCTGTATTTTATATCCTGAAAAAAAACAAGTAGTAAACAAAGCAACAAAATGATTGGGGCTATTTTCAATTTATTCTTTTGTTACTTCCGTTAGTATTTTTTTACTGTCAATTTCCCAGGTATTAAAACTGCCATCACCGTCCAGATCAGATGTAGCTGTTGCTCTGGCAGAAAACGAATCATTAGAAGCTTCTAAAATTTCTATTTTATAAACGGCCTGTCCGCCTTCTTCAACTGTTTTTTCCTGTTCAAAGCCAATTTCTTCTAAACTTCCTGAATATTTTGAATGTCTGTAGAAATAACTTTTTTCCAGCCCGTAAACCTGATTTAACATAGCCTGAGCCTCAATAGCTTTAGCCTGACCAATTACAGAGGTTTGGTTTGGTAATACCATTAGCAATAAAATACCAATGATGCACAAAACAATTAAAATTTCTGTTAAAGAGTATGCTTTAACGTATAGTTTTTGGTTTAATTTCTTATATACTCTAATTTTATTTAACATTTATGTGCTTTTTTCTGTGTTAAAATCTGTTAATTAATAGGTCGCAAAAATACAAATTGAATCGAAATAACTGCTATTTATTTATAATTTTACTTAAGTCAAACATTGGTGCATACATAGATACCATAATAACGCCTACAATGGCTCCAATTACGATAATAATCATAGGTTCCAGAATGACTCCGATCATTTTCGTCTGATGGCTTATTTCTTCATTATATTGCTCGGTTAACCTTTCAAACATAGTTTCCAGCTGGTTTACCTGTTCGGCCACTTCTACCATAGAAACCATTTTGTTTTCGAAAACCGCATGCTTTTTTAAGCTTTCATTTAAAGAGGCTCCTCTGGTAATGTCTTCTTTTATTTGGTTAATAGCTATTTCAATCGGATAAAAGCCAATCATTTTTGCCGTTAAAGTCAGGGAATTAATCAGGGTTGTTTTCGAGGTAATCAATAAGTTCATGGCCTGACAAAACCGTGAAATGTAAATTTTCCGAATCAGGTTTCCGAAGTATGGAATTTTTAAAACCATATTGGTAGTAAAAGCCCTGTAGCTGTCTTTGTTTTTTAATAACATATGCATTGCGATTAACCCCACAATAACGCCAATGACAACAGAAAAAATAAGTCCGGAATGATTGGATATTTTCAGAATAATCTGTGTGCTTTTTGGTAGTTCGCTTCCAAATTGTTTGAAGACCGAACTAAACATTGGAACCACTTTGTTCAGCATGAAATAAAGGACTAAAATAGTCACCAGCATCACAATCGTAGGATAAGTCATTACAGATATGATTTGCCTTTTCATCTGGATTTTTCGGTTGAAATATTTTTGCAATTCACCTAAAACTTCTTCTAATTTTCGGGTTTCTTCACCAATCTGAATACTGTAATATTCATAAGGTGAAAACTGATTCGTTTCCAGCATCGATTCATAAATACTTCTTCCTTCAACTACTTTTTCCTTGATTTGCAGAATAAGTTCTTTTTCAAATTTATTATTCGACTGATTGCTTAAAATTTCTAATGCTTTTTTAAAATCGACGCCGGATCGCAAAAGCATGCCCAGTTCCCTGTAGAAAATTTCCTTTTTTTTATCAGAAAGTTTTTTAGAGAACTGCAAAGAACCGGTTTCAATCCTGAAATCCTTTTTCTCTGCCTTTGGGGCTTTGTATGAAGTTAAATCAAAACTCATTATTTTCTAATTGTTTGTAATAATTCATTAGGATATACTCTTTTGTAAAATCGTAAATCCATTTCCTTTTCGTTTGATTCGATATTTAATTTTATTTTTTGAAAAACAAATTGTTCCGATTTGCTTTTTACGGTATCCATTATCATTCGGTTCAGTTTTATTCGGAATGTATCAACGAAAGTTTCACTGTTTCTCAGGATGTAATCGTCTGAAAATTGATACGAAACTCTTTCTCCTGCATATCCGTTAAACGCTATTTCAGTTTCATAAACCGTCATTTTTTCCTGCTCAAAAATATCTTTGTTCAGACTATATGTTAGTCTGTTCAGATCATTTACCAATTGATTCTGGTTTTTAAAGTCCAGCATTCTTCCGGTAACAATCGAAAAAATAACAAACAAAATCCCCATGATAATAGCCGTTATAGCCATACCAACAACCGCTTCGATAATCGAAAAAGCGGGTACAGATTTTGAGTTTTTACGGACGGATCTGAACATAAAAACTTTTTTGAAATTTGAATTGCGCACTGTCTTTATAGTCGATCGAAATCTTTTTAAGTTCAGCATTGATATTTTCTTCTTTTATCAAAAGGTTTTCATCCTCGCTTTCGTTAGACAAGGAATCACTTTTTAATTGGGATAAATAAAAAAGCTCATTGACCTTATTTTGAGTGCTGTAAAATTTAGCAGAAGTTTTTGGTGTGTAAACCGAAGCAAAAATCATGACGGCAAAATACAGGCAGATCGAAATAATCGTCAGGGCAATAACCGATTCTAATATGGAGTTGGCTGCGAGTTTATAATACTTTTTTGATAACACCATAGGTTGTTTTTTGAGTGTTAAACAATGGAATCGAAATATAATAATCAGGACGTTTTTCGGTATTGATTTCGATATCGCTGATCAGGTTTTCGTAGGAAGACGAACTCGTTTTCAGAAAAAACCGATTCGTATAAACCGAACCGTAAACATTGCTCCTGAGCATGAGTTTTCCGCTGCAGTACAAATCGCCAAACAGGAGTCCGTCTTCGTCTATTTCGATTGTATTTTTATCCATCCTATCCGTTGTGCTGCCAAATAAAACAACAGCACCGGTTATCTGACAGCCTTTTTTTATTTTTATTTTAGATTCTTCGATACTTTCATTATACACGCAAATTACCGATGGATACTTTAAAGTAACTTTTTCTTCCAATTCAATTCCTTTGATTGCAAAAGCCTGAACGGTTCCTTTAAAACCTTCTTCAAAAGTTATTTTGGGAGCCATTAAAATCACATCTTCGAGGACTGCATTTTTTTTAACCCGGATAGAATCTTCAGATCGTAAGATGAAATTACCTTTGAAGATGATATTTCCTAAAGTCGATTTTACCTGAATTTCTTTGGTGGCATTAAAAAAAGAATTGTAGTACAAAGAATCTTTTGGTTTTTCTACCTCAGAGAGTTTAATTTTTTCAGATTTTATGCCTTGAAATATTTTTTTGAAATCAGGATTTATTTCGGGTAAAAAAGGTTCTGAAATAGTTTTTTCTCCTTTTACAACAAGCTGATTCAGGTTGTTGTTGATATAAGACGTTTCAATAAATGGACTTGGGAGCTGATTATTTCCGATCAGTTTTACTTTTCCGGAATAGTAGAGCGATTTTGATAAGTTGGTCAGATAAATGGCATTTTTATCCGTATTTCTTGCGCCAACAAAATGTACAGATGAAACCGTGTCGTTTGATACATAGGATTTGGCTAAAACCAAAGACAGCAGCCCGTATGGTTTTGTTTCGTAGCTGCCTTCAATTCCTGAGTTTTCGTCTTTTGCAATCTCTGTTGGAATCGTTTTGTTTCCCAAAGCAAAGTTTAAAACCGATTGGTTCTGAATATAAAGTTCTTCCTGTAGGTTATAATACAAATTAAGCTGACTGAACAGATTTGAGAAGTACAACAGCGCTCCGCAAATAATAGAAACAATCAGGCAAATGTAAATGGCGTACAATAAACTATGGGCCTTAACCATTATTGAGGGGCTTTATCTTTCTTTTTGAAAAGATTGTTAAAGAAGGTTGTTGTCTTAGAATCTTTTTTAGGTTCCTTTTTAGACTGTTCTTTAGCGGCCTTTTTGGCTTCTTTTTCAGCTTCCTTTTCTGCTTTTTTGGCAACAGCAGTTCTTTCTTTTTCTGCTTTGGCTTTCTCTTTTTCTAATGCTTTTTCTTCTTTTTCTTTGGCTTTATAGTTTGCCAGTTTCAGGGCATCAGAAGTTGCTTCTAATTCTTTTTGAGCTTCCTGTGCTTTTTCTAATTTGGCATTTTCCTGTTTGATTCGGTATTGCTCAGACTTCGTAAAAATTTCTTTTTGTTTAACGATTACACCTTTTTTGTAGGTTGTGATTTCTTTGGTTTCCGTATTCGTCCATTTTCCGGTTTTTAAATTTGAACTGAATCTTCCGTTCTCTACCAATGTACCGTTTTCATTATATCTGAAATATTTTCCGTGGCGTAAGCCTTTATAATAGGTTAGGGTAGTAGCCAATACCCCATTTGAGTACCAGGTTTTCCATAAACCAACACGAAGCCCTTCTTTAAACTGCCCTTGTTCTGCCAGCTGATTGCTGTGGTACATTTTTATAAATTTGTCATGAAGCAAAACCCCGGCAAAACCGCCCTGTGCTTCGTGTATAAGCCCGCCTTTGAACCAATAATAGGTTTTGTCCAGTTTAGGATCTATTTTTTTATCAGTAGTATAAAATTCGTATCTGAAATCTTTATCGGAGATTCTTTTTATGGTGTAAGGATCAGCAAAAGAAACTAAGGTAAAGGTTAAAAATAACAATATAAAGCGTTGAATAGTAGTTGTTCTCAATGTACAAGGGGCGTTTTTATAAGCGAGGCAAGATAGTTTTTTTTTATTTGCCTGCAAAAATAATTTGTACGTTTGATAGGACTAATTTTTATTAACAAGATGCGAGGGATTATATAATTTTGAAACTCAAAAATAGTTTTTATCCCTACTGTTTTACTAACTTTGAAATGCCGAAAATTGCTGAAAACTGCAATTTTGAAGTTTTTAAATTGTACAAATGTTCTTTTGTTTATTGACGTAAGACGGGATTGGATTACTATCCTTTTGGAATGCTCGTACCTTCACGACACGGAAGCTCGGATTCGTATCGTTATGGGTTCCAGGGACAGGAGAAAGATGATGAAATTAAAGGCGGGGAAGGGAATTCACTTAACTATACTTTTAGGATGCATGATCCTAGGATTGGTAGGTTTTTTGCTATTGACCCGTTGTCTAAAAAATATCCTTTTTACAGCCCATATAGTTTTAGTGGAAATAGAGTAATTGATGCCACGGAACTAGAAGGATTAGAACCAAAGGAGGCTGGTAAGACTGAAGGAGAGATTCAATCAGCTCGAACAGATAGAGGTGGTTCGAATGGAAATATTCTGAAAATGAAAACTAGAGGAAATCCCAAAAAAGATTGGTATTGGCACAAAGGGACTGAATATACTAATGCTGGTTGGTATTTGGAATCAGATTACAAGCTTACTCAATTAGATTATGAACATGGTCAAGTTTTACCTGAAGCTAGTTTTTATGAATTTGGAGATAGACAAATTAAAGCTGATGGAAGCATTGCTGGATCTGGCGATAATTATTTGTCAGTTGATCAGAAAGGCTATTTAACTGGTAATGGAGGACGAAATCCAATATATTTAGAATTACCGTGGTATTCTCCAGGCGGAGTAGTAAAAGGAGCACCTAAAGTGGCCCAATCATTAGCAGCTACAAGTAAGTTGGGTAACTTATATTTTAGAACAAGAGGTTTGGCATATGCTTATTTAAAGAGAATACGTTTAAATTTACCTAAAGGAGAATCTCCAATCGCACAATGGACCGTTACGGATGATATTTTGAAAAAAGGATGGGATAGAAGCACTGGCTTTATATATAAAGATAATCCAACGCATGTCGGTAAGTTCCAATTATTTAAAACAAAAGATGGATATAGAGTAATTGTTAAGCATGTTAAAGATGGTGACATTCATTATCACATAGGAGCTGCAAATGAAAATATCATTTTTAAAAATGCAGATGAAGCTGTAGAATATTTTCAAACTAAAAATTATAAAAAAATTGAAGTAAATCATGCCTATACAAAACTTCCCGGAGAGAAATAGAAAAGAAGATTTAATTTTAAAATTAAAGCAAAAGCAAGACTTAAATAATATTAATAAGAAATATTTTGATTTGTTTAATGAAGGATATCTAGGTTTTATATTAATGGAAAATGCCAAATACCACGCTGTTTGGCAATTTATTGATTCTGCTGATTTTCCAATATCCCCATATATAAAGAAAAAAATGAAAAGAGGAAACGACGTTCCTTTAAAAGAAATTACTGATTTTATAAATAATAACATTAGCACTAATTATGTTTATATAGTAAGAGGTGGAGAAGTTTTGAATCAAGGTTTAATCAACTTGAATAAAGTGATTTTTTTAAATAATTTTTATAAATATTTGAAGAGTAAAGATTTTCTTTTTTATGAATTATTTTTAGATGAAAAAAAGGAAAAATTTGTTATCCTTTTTGAGGATTTTGAAGGAGATTATTTAAATATCTATTTCGGATCTTTTCTGAAAGATGGAACGGTGTTTTTTTATCCCCCTGGCGCAAACACAAACGGCTAGCGCGATGCCTCTGGCTCGTGCCCACAACGATAAGCCATAAAGTTAAAACTACACCCTAAAAAAGTTGTAGTTTTTTTATTTAAAACCAAATCATTTTCAACTCAGAGCTAAAATCCTATTTTTGCCAAAAAACATCCCCAGATCTCCGAAGTGTTCTAATGAAAAGCTGCGCAAATGTCTCTGACTTTGCGCAATTTTTTTATGTTCTTATAAAAAGAAAACCTCTCAAAAGTCTCCCGACTTTTCCCCAAGTCTTTTTATAAGCAAGTAATGACTAAAATAAATTAGTTATTTTTATATAAAAAGTTCAAATGAAAGAAGGATATGTAATTCGCGATCAAAGTTTACCACATTTTATAACAGCTACAGTTGTAGATTGGATTGATGTTTTTACAAGACAAACTTACAGAGATATAGTGATTGACTGTTTAGATTATTGTATCAAAAATAAAGGAATGATTTTGTATGGTTATGTAATTATGAGCAATCACATTCATTTAATAGTGCAATCAGAAGAAGGAAAACTGTCTGATTTGATAAGGGATTTTAAGAAGTTTATGGCAAAATCTATTTTAGATAAAATACAAAATAGCCCTGAAAGCAGAAGAGAATGGATGTTAGAACGTTTTAAATTAGCAACTCAAAGCCATAACAGAAATAAAGATTATCAATTCCCCCTGCTGGCGTGAGCAGAAATAAAGACAACGGCTAGCGCGATGCCTCTGGCTCGTGCCCACAACGATAAGCCATAATATTTAAACTACAACCCTAAAAAAGTTGTAGTTTTTCCTATTTAATAACTCTCCAGCTTACTATGCACTTTCTCAATTTCCTTATCCATATAAGCCTGCGCATAATGTACATAACGGTTAAAAGAAGTACTCGCATGACTGTGTCCGCTAATCTTGCGTACCAAGTGTTCTGGCATTCCTAAAATTAATAATGTGGTAATAGCGGTTCGGCGCATCATGTGCGAACTCATTTTATCACAAAACCTGTTTTTTGATGTGTCAGTTTTTTTAGTGATGCGTTGTGTTTTACCTTGTTTCTCTCTGGAAACTTCAATAGGAGTTGTGAAACCGGCAAGTTCTCCTATATGTTTTAAGCTTTTGTTGAAATTAAACAAACTGGTATTCCCAAAAAGCGTCGCTTTGTTATTGGTTGTGGTGTATCGCTGAAAAATAGTCACAGCATAAGCTGATAATTTGATAAAACTAAACGTTTTGGTTTTCTTAGATTTGAGTTTTAAATACCATTCGCCCTCTATCTTTTCGAAGTTTTTATTTGTTAACAAAAAAATATCTGAGTAACGTAAACCAGTGGTACAACCAAAAACAAAAATATCTTTAATTCGCTTGTAACTCGGAATAAGCGTTTGCTCAAATTCTTTGTCGTGTATCAAAAACTTTAGCTGTTCTGGAGAAAGTACAAAGATTTCTATTTCTTCTTTTCGAACATAAAACAATCGTTGAAAATCGCCAGTATGTAAATCTTTATCGTTTTTCAGGTAATTAAAAAATACGCGAACGACTTTGATATTGGCTCCTACATAATTATCGTGACAGCCTCTTTTATACAAGAACTCAGTAAACTTCTGGTAGAATTTTTTCCAGTAACTTTTCTCAGAAGTAAGTTCGCGTTTATCCAGTTTTGAAGCATCGCAAATGCGGAGTTCAAATTTGGTATCACTCGAAAACTGAATTAAGTTATTCAAAACATATTTATAGTTTTGAATAGAGTCCGGTTTTATTTTTTCACCATTTTTTTTGAGCCGTTTTCCTGTTTCAGTTTCTTTTATAAATTGTTTGAACAATGGAATAACAGGACTCGTTTTTTTCATGGAATGTTTTTTGGCAAAAATAGAATTTTAGCTGTGAGTTGAAAATGATTTGTTTTTAAATAAAAAACTACAACTTTTTTAGGGTTGTAGTTTTTATCCTTTGTTACTTATAGTTGCAGGCATGGAAAGAATTTCTGTGTTATCATTATGTTGATGTATCAGAGCGATCTGGGGAAAAGTCGGGAGACTTTTGAGAGATTTACTTCTTACAATAACATAAAAGAATTGCGCAAAGTCAGAGACATTTGCGCAGCTTTTCATTAGAACACTTCGGAGAGCTGGGGTTGTAGTTTTTATCCTTTGTTACTTATAGTTGCAGGCATGGAAAGAATTTCTGTGTTATCATTATGTTGATGTATCAGAGCGATCTGGGGAAAAGTCGGGAGACTTTTGAGAGATTTACTTCTTACAATAACATAAAAGAATTGCGCAAAGTCAGAGACATTTGCGCAGCTTTTCATTAGAACACTTCGGAGAGCTGGGGAGACTTTTGAGAGATTTACTTCTTACAATAACATAAAAGAATTGCGCAAAGTCAGAGACATTTGCGCAGCTTTTCATTAGAACACTTCGGAGAGCTGGGATAATTTTAGCTTGTTTTCTATATTTTCTTCTTTAAAAAAAATATTAATTCATCATTGTAGCTAAAGAAAACCAATTCATTTGGATTTTCTGTAGTTATTAAAAGGCTTTGCGCATTGAAATTATCCTTGCCATAAATTTTGAAACATGTCAATTCTTTATTTTTAGGGTTTAATTTAAGAATATTTGTAAATGAGCTTCCTACTTTGGATGACTTAATGTTGCCTTCATCTCCAAAAACATTATCTAACTCGTCTCCTGGAAATTGATTATGGGGACTGTCTTTAATAATTTTTAATATTACTTTTTCTTTTATATAAAAAAAAGGAGAGTGATTTTCAGAAATAGATAGATCATCGATATTTTTCGTTATTGATGTCAAATCAATTTTTCTATCCTTAATAATGATTTTTTTTCGTATAATTCCAGTCGGTAATTCAAATTCTTCAAGTGCCCCCTTAAGGATATGACTGGTTTTAAGATCTTTAACAATCCAATTTCCATCAAATTGTGAATATGAATTTTGTGTAAGGATTAGGAAAATAAATATAAGCTTTTTCATGTGATTATAATTTTACAGGAGGTGTCGTATTTATATTGTTATTATTAGTAGTAGTATTATCAGTAGTAGGAATACTAGTAGGAGTATTTTTGTTATTGCCTTCGCTATCCATATCAAATGTTTTGAACTGTTCTTTGATAATGAGTTCAGCTTTTTTTTGTGTTTTTTTATTTTTTAGGTAATCTAAATGGATATACATATTTTCAGAAAATAATAATGACTCTGCAAATCTCCTTTTTTTAATTCCTTCTCCTCCTGCCATATATTGAAGGAAGAAAAATTCACCAGAAAACTTATTATTTAAATTATCAAAATTTTTAAGTTTTCCTGGTCCCATATTAAAGGATGCATCATAAAGAGCGTTCGTTTCATTTTCCGTTAAACTGAACTTCTTAATATATTTATCTGCAATACTAAATATCCTTTTAGAATCGCTTTTAAAAAGAGATTGAGCCTCGTTTTCATCAATTAAACCGCCAATTTTATAGGGCTCACCATTTAAAATCAAATGACCATAGCCAATTGTTGGGAAACCTTTACTATCTGGATATCCGACATGATTTCCCTTTTTGTCCATTCTTACACCTTCGTACGCTTTCTTGAAAGAAGTAATTGTAGGGTTTTTAATCTCATTTCCATAGTAGTAAGAAGTTTTTCCTTTTTTAATAGATTTAACTAAAACCCCATTTCCCATAGGTCCCGCTTCAGATAATGTCAAAGCACTTTTAACTATGCCATCATCTGAAAATTTATAAATCACAATTTTCTTTTCTAAGCCTTCCAATTCAGTTGCCCTTACTACATCGTTCTCACTAAAAGCATAAGGACTATTCCAAGGATATTCTGAAGCAAGAGGATCTCTTGCAAAAAACCTACCAATCCTAGGATCATGCATCCTAAAGGTATAGTTCAGCGAATTACCTTCACCGCCTTTAATTTCATCATCTTTCTCCTGTCCTTGGAAGCCATATCTGTAGCTATCACTGCTTCCATGGCGTGATGGTACAAGCATTCCAAAAGGATAGTAATCTGAGTAGCTGCGAACGTCTGGAGAAAAAGCAATAACTGAAACCTGATTAGTTGATTCAACGGCTGTATTAACATTATCCAGCGTAAATACTTCTTCTAAATTTCCGTCTTCCCTGTTTTTTAACCACTCTATAATGGTAACAGCACTGGTTGCAGTAAAGGTTATGCTGTTTCTTCCTGAGGTTTTATCCTTTTTTTGAAGGAGAGGGGTTCCAAAACTTGAAGCTTTTACCTGAATCTCAGGAGAAGTTGTCAGTGCTAAATCATAACTTACAGTATATTTTTTACCCGCTGTAGTTACCATAGTGTGTGCTATACCATCAGCCAGCTGTTTTGCCGTTATGACCAGTTTATCAGTATTTGTTGTAACTATTGCAGCATTTCCTGCAGTCCAATTACTTCCTGAATTAAGGTTTGACCAGCCTGTGAAATTAAAATCATTAAGCGTTGTCAGCCCAGGTACATTGGTTGTTCTGGCTAGTTTTCTGTCGCTAATTACCGAAAGAACGTTACCTAAATGGTTCGATAATTCATACTGTTTGTCTCCTACAAAACGGTAGGCAGTAAATGGGGTAGTGGCAAATGAATTTTTGCCCATACCTTGTGCCAGTCCTTCGCAGGCATCACCAATACCGTTGTTGTTCAAGTCTTCCTGAAAAGGATTGTATATGGTTTTGCAATTGTCGCATGCATCGCCATATCCGTCAGGATTCGGTTTCCCGTTTTCATCTACTTCTGTGTCGGCCTGGTCAAAGTTAGCAAATCTTTTGCAATTATCACAGGCATCGCCTATACCATCACTGTCCGTATCCAATTGATTTCCTACGCCTTCTAATGAGGCCTCATTTTTACCATTACGTTTTTTAATACAGTTATCACATACATCTCCAACGCCGTCATCGTCCTCATCTTCCTGTCCTGGATTGAATATATTTGGACATTTATCTTCCGAATCTATATAGCCATCAGCATCTTTGTCGTCTTCTCTTGCGCCACAATAGGTTTTTGAAAAAGGAATGTCAGTAAAAGGAAGACCATTAACCAAGGTCATGTTATAATCATGTCCGATAGAAGAATTGGCGATGGTTCCGGTTCCTTCATCAAAACTGTAGTAATTAGTTAAAACATCTTCTCTTTCCTGACCATTGTCAATTGTATAGCTGAAATCACATATCTGGCTTTTTAGTGCAGGATAGTTTGTCTGTTCTTGTGGTCTGTGAGTAATAGATGTTGCCCCAAGTGTGTTAGGAGGTAAGGTAATAGGAAGACGTGGCGAATCGCTCATCATACGCTCTTCTTCGGGGCCTCTATAATTTTCTGTTACACTACGTAATGTAGTATATTCATTTCCATTTATAGTAATTTTTACATTGTACTGATCTACAATTGGGTCAAGTTCTATTCTCGCTTTTATGTCCCATTCATCTTCCGGAATAGATGGGGATTTAATGATGTAATCAATTGTTTCCTTATCACTTCTATAGCTGAAACGCCATTTTTTATATCCGACTTTAGATCTATGGTGGTTTCTTCTATATTTAATTAGGCTGACTACAGGCTTATAACCAGTTTGATCCTTTTTGATAGATAATAAAACTGAATTTAAATAAGAATATGAGTTGCCGTATGGCCAGTTACCCTCTTTATGAGTACTATGTAAAGCAGCTAATAGATTTGTACCAGTATTTGCTGCATCAATTTTTAAGCGTCCCGTTAATTCTATTACTTTAGTTTGCTGTTGTTCACTTTTAAATAAATTGATCGTATTTTCTGGTTTTTCATTCCAGCTTGCTCTGTCGTTTACATTGTCTAAAAGTATACCTGCAAGAGTATTTACTGCAGGAGTTTCTGTTGTCAGAGCCTGTGCTTCTGTACTGGCCGTTATTTTACTGCTGAGTGCTCTTTTAAGCTGTGTCGCATTCTCTTCGCTAATCTGTATTCTGCGACTTTCAGTTCCAAGTCGGCTGCTGCCATAAATGTCCTGTTCAACAAGGTAATAAGTTGTCAGATTGCCTTGTTTGATCATTTCGTAGGTACTCAGCACATTACCCTGTGCGTCACGCTCGTAATAAGTTGTCGTAGTTTTAGTAGGCGTAGTCACGATTTTCGCAATTCGGTTTCCTAAACCGTCATATTCAAAACTAATAACCGTTCCGTTATTTTTTGTAACCGATTTCACTTTTCCGTCTACACGCCAGTCAATGTCTATTCCTTCCTGCTTATCTTTTGTTAGCTGGCCAATATTATCATATACATAATTTTCATCTTCGGTTTGATTGTCAATATCTAAAGAAGTGTCATTAGCGGTACCACCCGGAGCTACAAACACGCCATTTCCTACTGCATCATTAACACGGCGTAATTGGTTCATGCCGGTATTGTATGTGTAAGATAACTGATCCATTGGTGTGATATTACCATTTAAACGATCTGCCCTGTTCAGTGTAGCTAAATTTCCGTTTCGGTCGTAACTGTAATTTGAATAATAACCATTTGAAGCAACCCCCGCCGTTGTAATCGACTTAGAAGTCATTTCCTTAATCCTGTTCAGCTGATCATATTTATAATAATTGAACTGGGAAGGAATGATATTTTGCTCGTGATCTGTCAATGAAGTAACCATTTCTTTGATGTTACCATTGAATAAATTATTCGTATCCAGTTCTAATGCCTGTGCTTTACTAAAACTGAAAACAGTATTATCCTTACTCACACCGGCGCGCGACTTATAGTCTCCTTTGTAATAATTCAGGGCAAAGCCAAAAGCATCCTGAGCAACATTTAATCCATCTTTACCGGCATCGTAGGCAGAACCTAATTTCTCAGAGTTAACTCCTTTTAACCAGCCTTGTAAAGTATAAACATAATCGAGACCCTGAACTTGTTTATCTCCAAGTTCAACACGTGCCAGCGGACCGTGATCATAATACAGATAGTTGGCTTCTTTCTCCCAGATGATATTGTCTTTACTGGTATATACCTGTTTGATTCTGTTATCGGCATCGTATTCGTAACGGTGGATAAACTGCTCTTTGAGGTTATTTGGCTGATAGGTAACCTTGTTTACATTTCCGCTGATAAGATCATAATCATAGACTACTTTTTTGACAGCACCCTTCATGCTTGTCAGTTTTGGGTTGTTGTTAATGTGATGTACCAGTTCTTTTACGTTTCCGTGAACATCGTAATCATAAAAGATACCATTGGCATAACCGGATACAGGAGAATTACTGGTTAACGTATCAAAATATAAAACACCTGTAACCCTTTTGTGACTGTTGTCTGATCCGTAGGCTGTAAACCAGCTTTGGGTGTCCTTTAAAGGGCTGTCATAAATAGTTTTGGTTACCTGTTCCGTTTCATCAGCGATGTTGTAAGGGTAATTAATTGACTTTGTGACAGCGTCTGTAGGAACCTCATCTCCGGAGGCGTATATCAGACGTCCATTTTCATTGATTTTTATAGCAAAGCCGCTTTTTGTTTTTAGCTGACCCGCTTCTGTGATTCGGCCGAGACCGTCGTAACGGGTATAACTGAACTGCCCCTTGGTTTTTTGCTTACTATTCTGGCTGGCAATAATACGGCCCAACGGATCATATGCAAAAGTAGTTTGGCTGCCAGTATGTAGTTGCCCGTTCTCATCTGTGTGTTGGCCATCTGGTGTTTGCTGCCATACCAGTTGGTTCAGTGAGTTGTAGCGGTATTGCGTCTGCATTGTATGGGCAGGTGCAACATTTTTGGTGTTGAGCTCATTTTCCGGCTGTTTTTCTCTGATGTTATTGATTGTTTTATCATCAGGTGCTGATAATCGGTCTACGCCCTCTGGAGGAACCGTCTGAACGAGGTTTCCTGCCTGATCGTAATAATACAGAGTATATTGATATTCCTTATCAAAAGACATTTGTGTTAAGGTTTCATCTAAACCTTCAAGGGCTGCTTTAAGATAATTTTGCTTGAAAGCTTCTCTTTTATCTGCATAAAAAGCTTCTGATATTTGCTGAATATTGGCGTCGTTTATGGCTTTTTTATAGATTTCACATGGAGTTTTTACACCTTCCTGTACCGGAATATCCAGACTAAAACCAGGCACCATAGTGGCCGGAGGACACATATTCTCATTCGAGTTTACATAATAATTTGTGTAATCGTTCCATGATAGTGTTTCACCTGTTGAACCTGAATTACGCCCGGCGATATAGGAGTGATAGGCTGTAATGGCCAGACCAGCCTTGGGATTACCATATTTTAGATTAGTCGAACCAAATTTATCAATGCTTATAAAAAATGGACTCTCTACAGTTGTAACATTAAACATTGCTAAATACGCCAGATAGTCAGTACTGATATACCCATAGTTCGCGTCACAAAAGAATTTACCATCTAAATCTGCGGGTAGTGTATAACCCTGTACCTGCTGCATGCCTGTTTTAAATTCGTTCCATTTGTCTCCGCAGACTACCGGAGCTACTGTTGGAGGGATACAAAGTTGTTGGCAGTTTGGTGGGGTTGATTCTAATGTATTAGAGAGTTTTGTGGCAGTACTTTTTCTTTGAGTTGGAAAAAGTGAATTATAATTCTCTGTAAGGAAGATGCATATTGATTCGCTTGTCCCCGAACTTGAGGAAAAAAAAATAGAGTTCTTAATATTTAAATTTTGATGACTCACAATTTGGTTATTAATATCTGTGAAAACTATTGTAGCTTTATTATCACCAGTAACATCTATTGAATTAATTTTTTTAATTGTGAGCGATGTAGGATAGTTAAAAAAGGTAGTTGCTTCTATCTGATTGTTATTATTATAAAAGTATAAACTAAAATTCCCTGAATCTTTCCAAACTAGAAATTTAGAAAATTGTACAGGCGTGTTGATACCATTAGGTATGTCTGTAGCCAAATAATAATTTCTGGCCGCCTGAAAGTGTTGTATTAAATTTGATTCCGATATAAAACGATTCACTTCTGGATAATCAGCAATATTTTTGGTTCCAGAATTAATATTTAAATTAGCGTCAAGAAGTTCATTAAAAGCATCTTTGAAATTTTTTTCATATGTTAATTCTTTATTAGTATTTTCACATGAAGCAACAGAATAATCATTAGCCATAAACTGGCAAAAATTTGTAGAATAAGCATATCGTCCGGGTGTCTGTGAGGTACGATGGGCTATAGATGCATTTGTTACTGTAATGGTATTATTGTCCAGATTTTTATAAATTACTTTAACAGAAGAAAGGCTTTCGTTTAGAATGTCAATTGAAATGATTTCTTTAATTTGATTTGCATTTGGAATATTTAGATCTACAACCCCGTCTAAATTTGAACTGATACCATACTGCATTGAAATTATATTTTGTTCTGTAACATGTTGAAATAGTGACATTGCAACAGGGAAACTAAAATAATCACCATTTGGATTGTCAACAATTAGATTGTAACTTCTTAATGCCTGAAAGTGCTCAATTAATTTTGAATTGTCTCTAAAGTATTTAACATAAGGGAAATTTTCTACAGGCTCAGTATAATGATGAGAAACAACAATAATCTCATTCAAAGCATTTTTTAAATTTTCTTCATAATCGGCCTCCTCCTGAGCCTTCAGCTGACATACTGTAGTTCCGGGTGTAGATGTATTCGGTTCTCCACATTCATCCCCATAACCATCTCCATCATAATCGTTTTCACCACATGTTCCACAACAAGCAAAGTATAAGGCATTGTTTTTACCTGCTGTTATAGACCATGTTTTGGTATCAAGGCGGTATCGTGTTCCATTTACATTGAATTTTTTTGTAACTACCCTAAAGATGTTGCTTTTGCTGTCAGTTTTCAGATCACCAATAAAAGTGTCTGTGATGTTGTTAATACTTACAGTGTCATCTCCGGCATTTATTTTCATACGGAGGGTGTCGTTTACGGCAATAGAGAAAAGTCTTTGGCCGGAAACTGTTTCATATTTCCATTTGACAACATCAGTTGCGTTAATTCCAAAATAAGTTTTTAAGTAACCTGTTTTGAAAACATTTCTATTGGTAATATCCTGAGTTGTTGTAAGGGCGCTTGTTTTTTGAAGATCAAGTATTAGGTCTTTTAAGGCACTGCTAAAAAGCTCTTTTTTAGAACATTGGTTGTCGGCTAAAGCTAAGGTTTCGCCTATTCCATTATTACCGGCAAAATGACATTCTCCAACAGCTGCTTTTGTGTAACCTTCAATAATGACTTCTTCCGGAATTGAACATGAACTAGCCGGGTCACGAACAATTGTTGCCAAAATCGTAAATCTGAATGTTTTGGTAGCGGATTCGTACGATTCATAGTGAAAGTTTTTAAACCCTTTTACCTGTGACCATTGTGGTTTAGCTACGCTTGTGCCACAAGGATCAAGATAAGTACCGGCTCCAGGAGTGAAACTTGCAAATTTCAGGGTAATTGAACTGGCTACAGAGTTTTGTGAATTAGCTGTTTGATCAGGATAGAAATTTATAGTGAGGTCATTCCCTTCCGGTTTTCCAATTAACCATGGAGAAATTGTAGTAGTTTCTAAATCAAATTCCGGTTTTTTTTGTGCATTGAATATACCTGATGTTAAGTAAGGCATACTGGTAGCCGGAATATTTAATAATAATCCATCAGGCTGAATCGTTGAATCAACTAAGCCTTTTAAAAAGTTTTCCATGTCAGAAGCCAGAGGACATTTTCCGGTTTCAAGGTATAAATTAGCATCGGCCTGAGCTTCAGCAGCAGCTAATATTTCCTGATCGTTTAATCCGGAATCATAATTGTAATCAGCCGGCATAAAGCGTTTTTCTTTACCGGCGTAATACGATGCAGTCTCTTCTGAGCACGAAGGTAATATTCCGTCTGATCCGGCTGGCAAAACAAAAGGAGCGGATATCGAATTATTAATTAAGATTGTTATATTTCCAAAATTCGTAGTACTATATTTTTTTAATAAATTGGCATAGGAGTCCGTACTGTTGGCATTACCGATACAGTCGTTGTTCCCCAGTTTTTTATTGGCATAGACATGTGCGTAAACTGTACGTGTTTTTTCTTTCAGGGCTAGATAATAACTCTTAAAATTAGCCCACACCCTTTGTTTTAATGGATCTGAAAGAGTAGTAATCTTATCTAGTAAAGTAGTATTGGTTACATTTATTTCATTCTGAAATTTACTGGAACTCATAATACCATTTGAAAATGCTGCAAAATAGTAAGCGGTCTGCAGCATGTTCATCGATTGATCATTGCCCTGAGAATTCTTAAATTTCATGCCATCATAATTAGATGTCAGGGCTTCCTGCATAATACTTTTACGCAAATTGTAATCGGCTGTAGTTTCTCCTGTTTCAGTATTTGCAGAGCTGTAGTAAGGATCTTTTGGACTTACAATGTTCAGTAATTCAGCTAATTTACCATTACTTGTATTAAATATATTATTATTAGGTACGACAGTATTCTTCTCCGTATCAAAATATTCCAAATCTTTTAAAGCTTCATCATAACCATCAGAATTAATACCGGCATCTTTTTTATTACAAATAGCCAGATTGTATAAATAATAGTAATACTCAGGGTGGTAAGGCAATAATTCATTTGCCCATCTTGGCTGCCATTCTTTGATGAAATCAGCAACATGATCTAAATAGTGAGGCGCAACTAAAACGTATCTTTCATCATCGTTTTCAGGGTCATCTACAGTAGGAGGCATGCTGCCATCTTCAAGAGGTCGTAGGGCGGGAGTGTAGGATCCGTCTTCTTCTTTAATAATTTTGATGGTTTCCGGTTCTCCGTTTGCATCTTTATAGAAACCACCATAAGGATACCTCCAGTTGAATTTTGAAATTTTTACAATACTGGTAGTATCGGTATCTTCGTCGGTTACTGTTGTGTTTTTATATCCGCCATATAATAATTGGTTATTTTCATTAAAGACACTTAAACGATCAATTTCAGCATCTTCTGTTTCTGTTGTTTCTGTCTCTGTTGAACCTGTTTCATGATCCAGACCTGCTATTGAACCGTATTGTCCTTCCGGGCTTACATCGCCCAACAGTGTTTCAAGATTGGCATTACAGGAGTTTACCGGCTGCTGACATAATTCGCGGCAGCCTTCAAGCAGTTCTTTAAATTCTGTTTTGTAATGTATGGTGTAGATTCTTATCTCTTCTGTAGAGAAAGTGGTGTTCTGTATCGTTTGTAAATTTTGAATATTATCATTCACATATTTTGTTTCGGCAGTATCAATATAACTTTTTCTGTTGTCTAAAATTCCAAGACTGCTTTGATCTGTTGGAAGTGTTGCTTTGTATGCGAGCCTTTGTGCTTCGTTTTCTAAATTTGAACTTACAAGCGCTTCTTCGCAGCTTATACAGGTAACATTACAATCACTTTCCTGAATTACAGTCTGAAATTGTGCAATAACAGGTTTGCATGCAGTACCGTTTTTTAGCTGTGCAATATAATCATCCGCATATTGATTTAATACCTGTGTGTCTACCTGTAGGTTTTTGTTGAAATTATAGGTGCCAATATTTAGTAATTGATAATTGTTTTCACTTATTTTTTCTTTACCTTCAAAAATTTGATTATTAAAATCAATAGAAGAAGGCGCATAAGATGAAATACTTGGGACACCAATTTTTGTAGAACGAACGGTTGGAGCTGTTCCATAAAGCAATTCAGTTCCACAGTCATTTGTCATGCTTACAGACCAATCGTATACAAAAGGATAATGTTTAGTACTTAAACAGGAATCTGCATAACTACCCATGTTTTTTTTAAGACCATATACAAATTTGATAGTGTCTTGTTTTATGATGTTTACAATAGTATTTAAGCTTACGCCATCTTCTGTAACATTATTATTTCCTGAAGCATATTTATCATTATTGATCAGCAGGTTTTTTGTAGTCAATTGATGTAAACGGTTTTTGGTTTCATCATCCAAAGAAATTAGGTTTCCTTTTTTATCTCCGGCGAGCGCAGTTGCTATTGTTCTGCCCTGAGGATCTAAATAGCTTACGCTGGTCTGCCCATTCGGGTCAATTACAATATTTTTCTTATACAAAGAAGCCTCACCAACTTTATAACCAAAGAGCCTGTTTAATTCCTCTTGAGAAGGATTTCCGTAAAAATAGCTCATCTCATGACCAGTTCCTATTTGATGTTCTTTTCCTACTCCTCCTTTTCGTTTAATACGCCCGGTATTATCAGGCGTGTATTCGATTTGGGAGAAAGGAAGCGAATCTGCTTTAGGAACTAAATCCTGATAATTGTCTGAAATATCATTTTTTTCAGAATAATATTTACTCGCACCACTTGCATCTGACATTACCGGGGCAGGAGAAGGATCACAATTGTTATCGGTTGTTTTTTCCCAGTCAAAATCGTTGTGTGTATAAACAGCACCTGCTTTGTTTTTATTTAAATTCGGATAATAATGTACTCCCGATGATTCAACAGGAGCAGGTAACACCTCTATAGCCGGTCTTCCCTGAGTGTCATAAATAACTTCTCCCACAACGGCTTTATTGTTGGAATTTATTTTGGTAACTGTCTGACGGTTTCGCAGTGAACCATCAAAATAGCTTACGACTTCTTTTTTCTTTCCGTCTTCTGCAAATGAAGATTGATACTGCCAGTTTTTCTTACCGGATTCGTGATTTTCATCAATTTCCAGAAAATTTGGCCAGTCATTAACATTTTTATGTGTTTCTTCAAATCCGGAGGTCCAGTTGCCATAATAATTTTTCGAAACATCATTCAAAAATCGTCCAACCGGTCTTAGCCTGTAAACAAGATATCCTTTTGAATAAATAAGGGGAATTCTATAACTTTCTTCTTTCGTCTGTATTCTGGTACTGTTAAGCTTAAAATCCTGATCGGTTAAAGGAATTCGATTTGGAGCCAATTTGGACCCATCTTCTGCAAAATTGTCTATCCACGTCCATTCGAGTTCGTATTCTACTGCAGGTGCTGTTGCATTTCGTTCCCATGAAATAAGTATTTCTTCAGCCCCGGCACTCATACTCGCAACTTTAGTTGCCGCAGTCCCGTAGTATTTTATAAAATTATGCTGCAACCCTGTAACAGAATTAGGCTGTGAACTGTTTAATTGTAGATTGTAATAGCGTTCTGTATTAAATTTTAATTCCAGATAAGTTGATGGATTGCTAATGGTTGTAACGGCATCATTTTCGTTGTAATAGGTAATTTCTTCGACTTTTACTTTTGCTCTATGAACTCCCGGAAGCTTATAAACAGCGTAATCGTCAAATTGCAATCCCTTAGTTTTATTGTTATACTTTATTTTTAAAGTAATTTTGTCCGGATAAGAAAAAATTTGATTATTCTGACTAGGGTCTTTATACGACGTTATAACAACATCTGAATTGTCATAAGCTGTAATTTTTAATTTTACTTCGCACGAATAAATCCTTAAATAATCGTCTGTATTTGTTTTATCATCAATAAACCCAAAATGAATGGATACATTCGGATTAACCGAGGTAAAGACATTTTGATTTTTTATGTCTTCAAATTTTGGGTCCTTAACTTCAAGGGTAGGTAGTAAAGACAACTCATTTCCAACTTTTTTCTCTCCGGAAAATGTTTCCTGCTGTGCAAATGACAACAATGAAATAAGGAAAAATGTAAATGCTGTTATATATTTGTTGATATACATATATCTGATTTTATTTATTGGAAATGTTTCGTTGGTCAATAATTTCATAATGTTTTAAGCGTGTTGTTGCTACATATTTATTTTTACTTAAGAAATCAAAATAGGTTTTGTCTGCAAAAAGCGATGCATTAACTGCTTTCCGATTAAAGTTGAAATTACTTACTTCTAATCTTGGCATATAGGATTTTGGTGCCCGGTAATCTTTAGAAAAATTGACAGCTGTATTGTAATAAAAAACTGATTTTTGTAAAAAATACTTTTTTGATATCTGAACTACTATTTTAGAGTAGGAAAGATTTGAATATTTTTTTGGGATTAGAATTATTTCCCAATATGTTTTAAAATCCTTAAATGATTCTATTTTGCATAAATCCAGTAAGGGATTAATATCAAAGTTTCCAAAATAACTTTGCAGCGGATCTGAAATTAATACGGCTTTTTCTGCATGGTTTATTTTCAGGTTTATGCTTTTAGAATTCAGTATTTCTGTCTGATCTACTTTCATATAAATCTCATTACGGGAATTTTTGCAAAAAAGTCCCTTGTAAGATTGTTCAATTTTTTTAGATTCTGCGTTTTTATATAAAGTATAATTTGAGTTATACTGCATTGATTCAGCACTGCTGTATTGTTTTCCCATTCGCTGTAAAACTTCATTGACAGTCTGAGCATGACCTAATATAGAGACTGCCAGAAAACTGATGATGAATAAGGATTTATGTAACATAAATTTAATTTTTTGTCGTATTAATAAAATTACCTGAACGAGTTTCCTGAATAGTTTTTATCCCTTTGGCAGTTTCTTTTTTTACGCGAACTAAACCACCTTCGTTATCATACTCATAAAATGTAGAGTAGTTGTTTTCATCCAGTTCAGACATAAGTTTAAAGGTTTGAGGGTCGTAAACAAATGTTTTAATACTTCCTTCAAGAGGATGTATCCTGATATCGTCAAAGTATGCCGCAATTCCGTTACTATTATTTTGAAGTTCAATACTAATTGTTTTTGTGAACTTAGGAATCAGGAACTTGCTTGTAATTCTTTGCCATCCATCAATAATATCGCCGCTCGCAATCAGTTTTTGTGTACTGATTTTTTGAAGTTCGCTGGCTTCTGCATCACTGTAAAAATGAATATTGATGCCTACATTGTCATACGTTTTTACTTGTATAGGAGATTCTTCTTTTACCCATGCACTCAGCATGTATTCTTTCCCGGGAACAGGCTGAAAAGAAAGGCAGTCAGAACAGTAGTTTTTGTCGGTAGGTTTTCCGCATGAAAATCCGCTTATTTTTAAATTGTCAGATAAGAATGCTTCGTTTGCGGGATAGGCAAGGGAATTAAAGTCTTCATAACCATAGAAATCGAAATCACGGAAATTTTTGATATCTTCCTGAGGGAATTCAGTTACTTGATAATTTAATAAATATTTGAGGGATGTTCTAAGGTTGGGAACAACCTTAGAATCAATAAATGCAGCTGAAGTCTGAACATAATTTGGGTCTTGTGTAGCTAATAAAGCAGATCCATAAGTATCTTTATCAACATAAAAACCATTTTCTATTCCCAGTACATATAAATGTGGCTTCTCTGTACTGGTATTAGTAGTATTTTTGTAATTATCAAATTTTGACATGGTTTCTTTTAATTTTTCGACATTAGCCGTCTGGCATCCATCAGTAATCATTATAACCACACTAGGCTTCATTTGTAAACTTAGGGCTTCATTAAGACCACTATTCCAGTAGTCTGC
This sequence comes from Flavobacterium flavigenum, assembly GCF_027111255.2. Classification (NCBI taxonomy): domain Bacteria; kingdom Pseudomonadati; phylum Bacteroidota; class Flavobacteriia; order Flavobacteriales; family Flavobacteriaceae; genus Flavobacterium; species Flavobacterium flavigenum. The sequence goes on from NZ_CP114285.2 coordinate 4,113,349, forward strand.
TGCAGCACTCACACGGCGTTTACCTCTGGTATATTTGCAGTAATTAGCTATCCAGGTATTAAATTGCTTTAATACTCCTGGTTCATTGGTTACTCTTATTTGTTTTACATGGTCGTCTCTGTTATCATCGTCTTTATCTGACATTCCGATAAGGGAAACATAAACATTAGATTGTAGTTTATCATTGTCATTGGCTTGCTGCTGTATGTAGTTTTTTAGTTGTTTCCTTATTTTATCAGCTTCTGTTTCACCTATGGATCCTGATTCGTCTAAAACAAATGCAATATGCGAAACACAATATAAAGCGGAACAAAAATCAATGTGATTTACAAAACTTTTAAAAGGATCATTTAAACCGGTACGCAATTCTGTTTCAACAGTATCAGACTCATAATTGTCTAAGTTAAAATCAGCAACACTATTTCCGGTTATAGCAATTTTAACATCATAATCGGTGTGATCGTTAAACGAAAAGGCAACAAATCCCTGCTCTGTATCCCGTGTAAAATTGTAAATACCCGGATATTGGTCTTTAATATAGGGCGAAAGTGCAGTTAATTCATCACAGTTGTATCCATAGGTGATATCTTCTGCAGGGAGACTAAGTAATTTATTTACCAAAGTAGTGAAAATGCCTTTAATTACAGGAGAGTTTCTGTTTGATTTTGTACAGGAAACAAAAGGTTCGCAAGACTTTGCACTTATCGTTTTCCTAAATTCAAACTGGCACTCATTATTTTTATAAGCATTTAGGTGTATAATGTATGTACCGTCTGTTAAAGGCGTAAAAGTATATAAACCAGTTGTATTTGTAACCGGATTAAGATGTTGTGTCGTACCGGATTTTATTGCATACCAGCTGTAAGTAAGGTTTGAAGATTCGGTTTCAAAGTTTAAGTTTACAGGTTTATTGACACAAACGATTTCTTCTTCCGCAGGACAAAAATCAATATATCGTATGTCAGATGAACGGGCACAGTCATAAGGTTCAAAAATAACAGAAGATTTATTAGACATTCTTCCCCCGTTATCAACTTTACATGAAGTTAAATAATCAGAAGAACTTCTATATTGTGTGATATCAATATATATTCCATATTCTATATTTGAATATAATTCTTCAGTTGTACCATCTTCATAATAGTAAATGCCGTTTGGAACTGAAATATGTACATCGGAGTCTCTTTCGGGCGCAAAAGAAAAATCTACATTTGTAATTTGATTATATTCATTTCGCGTAGTTACATAATTATATATTTGATTTCCGGTTATATTAGTAATATATGGTTTTAATAAAACCAGTTCATTAATAGTCGAATTTTTATTGATCTCTTCGTCTGTTTCTCCCAGAATGGAGCGGGAAATTAGTTTTGTAAGTAAATTTATTAAATGGTTGCGAACTACGATTGATTTAGGGTTTTCATTAGTGCAGCTGTTTTGTATTAAAGTTCCAATTGTTTTAATATATTTTGTTTTACAACCATCGTTGATGTCCGTTATTTCTAATTCAATTTTATGAAAGCCTTCAGCTGTTATAACAATTGGAAAAGTACTTTGAGTACCTGAATTTATTAATTGACCCTTAGGACTCAGTAAACTCCATTTATAACTATAGGGTTTTACAGGGTTTTGATAATACAGGTCAAGTTCAGGCGTTATTGTTTCATTTAGAGGAACAAAAACAGCACCACTGCCATAAAAGCCAGGAATAAATATTCTTCCTGAACGTTCTTCTGCTGTTAAGGAACAAGGGTCTATAACTGTGACACTTTTTTCAAATTTCCTCACACATCCAGTAGCATCAGTAACTTCTAAAACAACTTTATGGATTCCAGGAGTGGCAAAATTTTGCAAAACTGTTGCAGTGGTTTTTGTATCAATTAATGCATTATTGGCATTATAAAATTTCCAGTTATAAGTAATGTTAGTTGCACTAGTTTCAAGACTAAATGTTACATTGGTATTTTGCATCGGGTTTTGTTCAGAAACTTTAAGTACCATATTAACGGGGGTACAATTTGTTACTGCCAGATGTATCGGGTTTCTTTCTAATGTAAGAGTGAAGCCCCAAGGATCTAATTTAAGACTGATTTCAGGATGTGTCGAAATACAATAATAATCTCCTTCATTCGAAGAATCAAGATTGGACAGGACAAAATTACGCGAAGTGGCTCCTTCAATTAAAACGCCATTCGGAGATACACCTTTGTACCATTGGTAGGTTTCTTCCGGTGTAAATCTATTATCCTCATACATGGTTAATGTAGTTGAACCACCAGTTCCAACTGTTATAGTTTTTTCAGAATCTATTTTGTTTTGATGTGCAAAAGAAAGAACTTCGAAGTTATTGGCATATGTATTAAATTCATTAGCAAAATCTGTATAGCGGAAATTGTTATTTCGAAATCCTAAAGCAGTCAACAAAGGTGAATTAGTAAAATCGGGTATAGGACCCGAAAGCTGATTTAAATCAAACGCCAAAGTTCTTAAATATGTTAAACTTCTAAGTGTTGACGGAATTTCCCCTGTGAATTGATTATCTGATAAATAAAGAAACTGAAGGAGACTTAATTGTCCTATTCCAGCAGGAATTGTTCCGGTTAGGTTATTATTTTCTAAAGACAGTATATATAATTGATTTAAATTAGATATCTGAGGAGATAGGTTTCCGTTTAAATCATTATTTCCCAAAAAGAGCCTATCTAAATTAGATAATTGGTATATTTCATTTGGAATCGGACCGGTTAAATTATTGTGATTAAGTGATAATAGTGTAAGCTGAGTTAATCTGGAAATTAGAGGGGAAATGTCTCCTGTTAGTTGATTGTTATTTAAAGTTAGCCCTTTGAGATGAGTAAGATTATATAATTCCAGAGGGATATTCCCGGTTAGATAATAGTTTGAGGATAAACCAAGTCCTTCTAAAAGAGTCAATTGACCAATTTGTTGTGGTATTGTACCGCTTAATCTGTTGCTATCTAAACTCAGAGACTTTAAAGCAGTTAGCTGCGCAATTTCTATTGGAATAAATCCTGTTAATTCATTGCTTCCCAAGTCCAGTACCTGAAGACTATGTAAATTAGCTATTGCCGGTGGGATAGATCCTTCAATATTATTGCTATATAAAATAAGAACTTCCAGATTATTTAATAGGAACAGCCCTTGTGGTAGTGCTCCAGACAAAGGACTTTGCTGTATTATAAGGCTTTTTAATTCAGTTAACTGACCTATTTCATCAGGTAATGATCCGGATAAATTTGCTCTCCAAAGTTCTATACCAATTACGTGTCCGTTTTCTACTCTGACGCCATACCATCCAGCTACATCAGAATCTGGATTGTTTACTTGCCAGGCTATTCCGTTATTTGGTAATCGAAGATTCCAGTTAGGTCCATTGGTACTATTATAAAATGCAATAAGTGCATCCCTCTCTGATTGGGGTATACTTGCAGAAGCTGTTTTTGCAGTGGAACGGCTTACTTCTTTTTTAGAAACCCATTCAGATTTTATTTTTTTTACAAGAAGTTCTTCACTTTCTCTTGATTTAATAAACTGATCTGTAAGCTGCTTACGGGCAAGGGCAATTTGTTGTTGTAAATTTTCCTCCTTTACACCATGTTTTTTTAGTGATGCGGTAATCCTTACCAGGTCAAAGCCAATGGTTTTATCGTCATAGTTCTGAGCAAATGAAGCCAATGAAAGCAGTACCATACCTACAGTAATGATCCAGTATTTTTTTATTTTAAAAATGTTTGTCATAATTTTTTAATTAATGATTCTTTGTTCCTATCAACAAATTCATCTATTCATTTTTATTTTTTTCTTTCTGTTTTTATTGCACTCCACAATTAAATTCTGAGGATAGTATGCCTCCATTCCCAATCAGGTAAGCAAAATTTGAATCAGCTAGTTTAATCCAGTAACCGCCTCCCAAAGCGGTTGTTAAACTTTTGCTGGTATAAAGTGTTGTCCCGACACCTACAAAATTTGTAGCAGCGTAATAGGTTACCGGGAAAGTAATCGCTCCGCAATCTCTTTGGAGTCTTGGAGTTGAAAATTGAAATGCATACCCAGGACCGGAATCAGGATCAGACCCTGAACCACAGGTAGTAATCGTGACTATTTTGCCGGAACTGTCTACTTTGTTTGAAGTTCCATTGGCTTGGTTCTTATACCATAAGCTTCCATATGCCAAAGGAGTTGTCAAGGCTTCGTTTGTATAAAGTATAGTACCAACACTTAATGTTGCTGTTGCTGCATAAAATGTATTAGGAAATTCTGTTTTGCTGCAAGCAGATAATCTTACTGTGCCGGAGCTCGAAAACTGAAAAGGATAACTCGTTGGAGTTGGTTCATTAATGATTTTTATTACACCTGTAATAGGTTCGCACAAAGAAGTAATTTTTCCGCTTATAGTAGTATTACATTCTCCTGGCAGGGTTATCAAATAATTAAATGTCCCCGAAACAGTAGGAGTACCTGTAATAGTAACCGTATTAGAGGCAAAACTGCCCGTCACTCCTGCGGGTAATCCTGTAACAGCAGCTCCGGTAGTACCTGTAGTAGTATAGGTTATAGGGGTAAGGATGGTATTGATATTTTTTGACTGATTGTCTGTACCGGCTGAGGAGCTAAGTGTTATAGTACCAGGCGCCGAAACGGTAATTTTTCCGGTAGCATTTATAGTATCACCGCATCCGCCCAAAACAGGAATACTGTAATTAAATACACCTGAGGCAGTAGGAGTCCCGCTGATGGTTAAGATGTTTGATGCCCATGCAGCAGTTACCCCCGCAGGCAATCCCGATGGAGTGCCAAGAGTCAAAGTTCCTCCTGAAGTTGTATGTGTGATTGGTGTTATAGCGGTATTAATGCATACAACCGGAGAAGCTGAAGCTGCATTTACAGTTTTGTTTGAAATAGTAATAGTTCCTTTTGAGGTTACAACAGTACCACAACTTCCTGTATAGGTTACGGTATAAGCAAAAGTTCCTGTAGTGGCTGGAGTTCCACTAATTGTTACGGTATTGGATGAAAAATTTCCCGTGACACCACTAGGCAGTCCTGAAAATGTTGCACCGGTTATCAATCCTGCAGTAGTATAAGTAATAGGTGTAATAGCTGTTGAAGGACAGGTGATTTGTACATTTGTTCCCACAGCAGAACTTAAAAAGGCATTACAATTGTTTACCTTTAAATGAATTGTATTTCGGGTCAAAACAAGGTTTTGATTCGTAACGGTTGTTATAGTCATTTGGGGATTTGTGGAAACACAATAATAATCACCGGCATTGGCAGTTGTTAAATTCGATAGCGTATATTGTCTGGAAGTTGCACCCGCTATAGCCACTCCGTTTTTATACCACTGATAGGTATCAGCTGGTGTAAAACGATTGTCTTCATACATGGTTATTGTTTGAGTTTCTCCGGCAGCTTTAGTTAAAGTTACTTCAGAATCTGTTTTGGCTTGGTTTGAATATTCAAAAAGAGTGAGTTTACTCTTATATGCACTATATTGAGAAGCAAAATCAGCAAATCGAAACTTATTGGTAACAAATTTAATTTGCGATATAACATTGGTTAAATCTGGGATTGGGCCTTCTAATCGATTAGTATCGAAAAAAACTAGTTTAAGTTGTAATAATTGTCCAATTGCGGCAGGTATTGTGCCGCTTAATTGATTATTATTTAAATAAAGGTTCTGAAGCAGTACTAATTGTCCAATTTCAGCAGGTATCTGTCCTGTAAATGTATTGTTACTTAAATTAACATATGTAACTTTTGTTAGTTTTCCAATTTCAATAGGAATGTTATCGCTTAATTTATTATTATTTAAATAAAGACTTTGAAGTTGTGTTTGCTGTCCAATTGAAGCAGGTATTTTTCCACTTAACTGATTAAAATGTAATTGAAGTGATGTAAGTTGGGTTAGCTGTCCAATTTCATCAGGTATTTTTTCACTTAATTGATTATTATTTAAAAAAAGCTTTTGAAGTTTGGTTAGCTGCCCAATTTCGGAAGGTATCATTCCGCTTAATTGATTGATGTGTAATTGGAGTGATGAAAGTTTTGTTAACCCTCCTATTTGAAAAGGTATTGCCCCCTTTAACTGATTATTGTATAAAAAAAGCTCTAAAATTTCTTTTAGTTGTCCAATTTCCGAAGGTATTGTCCCAGTTAATTGATTATTACACAAATAAAGTCTCTGGAGTTGCGTTAGCTGCCCAATTTCAACAGGTATTGTACCAGTTAATCGATTACTATGTAAATAAAGAGTTTGAAGTTTTGTTAATTGTCCAATTTCATCAGGTATCGTACCTGTTAGTTGATTCATGTGTAATTGGAGTGATAAAAGTTTTGTTAACTCTCCAAGTACATTAGGTATTATACCGGTTAATTGATTATTGTATAAAAGAAGAGATGTAAGACTTGTTAATTTTCCAATTTCAGCAGGTATCGTACCGCTTAATTTATTAATGTGTAATTGAAGTGATGTAAGTTTTGTTAACTGTCCAATTTCCGCAGGTATTGTTCCGCTTAATTGATTAGTATGTAAATATAGTAATGTAAGTTTAGTTAATTCTCGAATTTCAGAAGGTATTGTTCCGATTAATTGATTTTGGTTTAAATAAAATGTTTGAAGTTCTGTTAACTGCCCAATCGAAGAAGGTATTATTCCATTTAGATTATTGTTACTTAAATTAATTCCGGTAACATGCCCTGCGGTAACCGTAATTCCGTACCAGCCTGAAGTAACAGGAGTACTAAAATCCCAGCCTGTTTTCTTCGTCCAGTTGTTTCCATTGGTACTATTGTATAGCGCCAATAAAGCGTCCTTTTCTGTTTGTGGTATATCTGCTACAAGAGTGCTTGCCGTTTTTGCGGTTAGTTTAGTATTCGAAGTTTTATTTGTTTCCTTTGGTAAAACCTGTTCAGATGTTATTTTCTGCAAAATTTCCTCATCATTTTTTTTCATTGCTATGTACTGCTCATTTTGAAGTTTACGCATGAGTGCAACTTCTTGATGTATATCATCATCTGTAAGTCCTCGTTTTTTTAAGGCAAGAGTAATTCTGTCAGCATCAAAACCAATAGTTTTATCATTATATTCCTGTGCAAATGACACCAATGAAAATAAGATCATGAATAAAGTGATGATCCAGTATTTTTTTATTTTAAAAATGTTTGTCATAATTTTTTAATTAATGATTCTTTGTTTTGTGAACAAATTCATCTACTCATTTTTATTTTTAATTTCCTCCACAAGTAACAATTTCGGTTACTATGCCACCTGTGCCAACCTTGAATGCATAAAATACATCAGGATCAAGACATTTATACCATACATCTCCGCCCCCCAATTTTGTTGTCAAACTGCTGGAGGTATACATTTGTGAACCAATCCCCAGCGAGCTTGTCGCGGCATAATAGGTGTTGGGAAAAGTAGTTTGCGAGCAGGCAAGGCCAGAACTATTTCTGCCAGGACCTGAAACCTGATACGCATATCCGGAGCCAGGACCTGAAGTACTGCAGGAAGAAATAAGACCTATTTTGCCCAAACTGTTGACTTTATACGATAGCCCATTTTCTTCATTTTTGTACCATACATTTGTACCAGTTATGGTTATAGGAGTCGTTAGGTTTATATCTGAATAAAGTATCGTTTTAACATCTAATGTTTCGGAATCTGCATAAAATGTAAGAGGGAATTGAGTTTGGTTACAAACTGCTGACTGGACTGTTCCGGAATTTGAAAATCGAAATGCGTGACCTGGAGGCGTACAAGGCGACACTCTATGGAACCGTATTATTTTTACAGCTCTAATTTCTTCACAGGGATTTCCACTTTCCTCTCTTGGCAAATCAAATCTGGCTTGGGTTCCGGCTTCAGTTAAATAGATAACATAATTAGGTTCCGGATTCACCACAACATCATCTGCCTTGTACCAAAAGGATTTAAGACAGCCAACGGCTTGTGTTATTTGTCCGGAGTTCCCAATAAGATAGGAGGTACCCGCAGCACTTTCCTGATACCACAGATTGCTGCCATTATAAACAGTGGTTAGCTGGTCGTTCCAATATAGGATTGTTCCAACCCCTAAAGTAGGTGTATTAGTATATAATTCGACCGGAAATGTTGTTTGCGTACAAGCCGCAGATGAAGTAGTATTCGAATTAGAAAACTGAAAAGGATAACTCGTTGGAGTTGGTTCATTAATGATTTTTATTACACCTGTAATAGGTTCGCACAAAGAAGTAATTTTTCCGCTTATAGTAGTATTACATTCTCCTGGCAGGGTTATCAAATAATTAAATGTCCCCGAAACAGTAGGAGTACCTGTAATAGTAACCGTATTAGAGGCAAAACTGCCCGTCACTCCTGCGGGTAATCCTGTAACAGCAGCTCCGGTAGTACCTGTAGTAGTATAGGTTATAGGAGTAAGGAGGGTATTGATATTTTTTGACTGATTGTCTGTACCGGCTGAGGAGCTAAGGGTTATAGTACCAGGCGCCGAAACGGTAATTTTTCCGGTAGCATTTATAGTACTACCACATCCACCTAAAAGAGGAATACTGTAATTAAATACTCCTGAAGTTGTAGGGGTTCCGCTGATGGTTAAGATGTTTGTTTCCCATGTAGCAGTCACTCCTGGAGGTAACCCTGTTGGTACACCGAGTGTAAAAGTTCCTCCCTGAGTAGCATGCATAATAGGTATTATAGCATTGTTTATGCATACAACCGGAGCAGCCGAAGCCGTATTTACTGTTTTGGTCTGAACAGCAATAGTTCCTGTTGAAGTTACAACAACACCGCAGCTTCCTGTATAGGTTACGGTATAAGCAAATGTTCCCGTAGAGGCTGGAGTTCCGCTGATTGTTATTGTATTGGATGCAAAAGTTCCCGTGACACCACCAGGCAGTCCTGAAAATGTTGCACCGGTTATCAATCCTGCGGTAGTATAAATAATAGGTGTAATAGCTGTTGAAGGACAGATGATTTGTGCATTTGTTCCCACAGCAGAACTTAAAAAGGCATTACAATTGTTTACCTTTAAATGAATTGTATTTCGGGTCAAAACAAGGTTTTGATTCGTAACCGTTGAAATAGTCATTTGGGAATTTGTGGAAACACAATGATAATCCCCGGCATTGGCAGTTGTTAAATTCGACAAAGTATATTGTCTGGAAGTTGCACCCGCTACAGCCACTCCGTTTCTATACCACTGATAGGTATCAGCTGGTGTAAAACGACCGTCTTCATACATGGTTAATGTTTGCGTTTCTCCGGCGGTTTTTGTTATGGTTACTTCAGAATCTGTTTTAGCTTGGTTAGAATATTCAAATATGGTAAGTTTACTTTTGAATGCACTAAATTGGGATGCAAAATCAACAAATCGAAACTTATTGGTGTGAAAACTTAAACCTAATGTAACATTGCTTAAATTCGGAATATTGCCTTGTAATTGATTATTTTGTAAGTAAAGGTTTTGCAGTTGTGTTAATTGCCCAAGAGAAGTTGGTATTGTTCCGCTTAACTGATTAGCATATAAATAAAGGTATTGGAGTTTTGTTAACTGTCCAATTTCAGCAGGGATTGATCCGGTTAATTTATTACCTTGAAGAAGTAGACCTAGTGCTGATGTTAATTGTCCAATTGTAGCAGGTATTGTTCCGCTTAGTTGATTACTACCCAAATTAATAGTTTGAATTTTTATTAATTTTCCTATTTCATTAGGTATAGAGCCACTTAACTGATTGCTGTATAGCAAAAGTTCTGTAAGTTGAGTTAATAGTCCAATTTGAACAGGGATACCTCCATTAAACTGATTGTTCTGAAGGTAAAGCCTGATAAGCTTTGTTAGCTGTCCAATTTCAGATGGTATTATCCCGGTTAGTTGATTATTATTTAGAGAAAGGAATTGAAGTTGTGCTAATTGTCGAATTTGGGTAGGGAGTACTCCTGTTAATTGATTAGAAGCGAGGCTAATGTTTTGAACATTTATTAATTTTCCTATTTCAACAGGTATTGTACCGGTTAATTGATTTGCATATAATTGAAGTGATATGAGTTTTGTTAACTGTCCGATTTGAGCGGGTATTGTTCCACTCAACTGATTATTGTATAGATAAAGTTCTAAAAGTTGAGTTAATTGTCCAATTTGAGTAGGTATAGTACCAGTTAATTGATTATTGGATATATAAAGTTTTGTAAGATTTGCTAACTGTCCAATTTCAGCAGGAATTGATCCGCTTAATTGATTGAAATGTAAAAAAAGGTTTTGAAGTTGTGTTAACTGTCCAATTGAAGCAGGTATTGTTCCGCTCAATTGATTATTGTTTAGAAGCAGGTTTTGAAGTTTTGTTAACTGTCCGATTTCAGCAGGTATTAAGCCGCTTAATTGATTATTAGTTATAGAAAGATATTGAAGTTGTGTTAATTGTCCAATTTGGGCAGGAATCTCTCCGGTTAGTTGATTGGAGTATAAAAGAAGCGTTGTCGTTTTTGTTAGCTTTCCAATTGTAGCAGGTATTATTCCGGTTAACTGATTTAGATGTAAATAAAGCGATGTAATTTTTGTTAACTGCCCAATTTGAGTAGGTATTGTTCCGGTTAATTGATTTTGATATAAATAAAGAGTTGTAATATTTGTTAATAGTCCAATTTCTGCTGGTATTGTACCAGTTAATTGGTTAGTGTGTAATTGAAGTGATTGAAGTTGTGTTAATTGTCCAATTTCAGCAGGAATTGTTCCGCTTAATTGATTATTGAATAAATAAAGATTTAGAAGTTTTGTTAGTTGCCCAATTGTAGCAGGTATTGATCCGGTTAATTGATTAGAGAATAATCCAAGTGTAGTAAGTTGTGTTAATTGTCCAATAGAAGCAGGTATTGTTCCGCTTAATAGATTAGTGTATAACTGCAGTTCTTGAAGTTTTGTTAACTGCCCAATTTCAACAGGTATTGTTCCGCTTAATTTATTAGCGTTTAAATGAAGCCATTGTATTTCTGTTAATTGCCCAATTGCGGCAGGAATTGTTCCTACTAAGTTGTTATTATTTAAAATAATCGCAGTTACATGTCCATTTGTAACCGTAATTCCATACCATCCAGAAGTAACAGGAGTGCTAAAATCCCAGCCTGTTTTGTTAGTCCAGCTGTTTCCATTGGTACTATTGTATAGCGCCAATAAAGCGTCCTTTTCTGTTTGAGGAATGTCCACGGCAAGAGTACTTGCAGTTTTTGCGGTTAAGCTGTTGTTTACAGTTAAACTCTTGTTTGTGCTTTGACTATTGTTTGTAATTATATTTGTTTCTGTTTTTAAAACTTGTTCAGATGTTATTTTCTGCAAAATTTCATCTTCACTTTTTTTCATTGCAGCATACTGTTCATTGTGTAGTTTACGCATGAGTAGAACTTCTTGTTGTATGTTCTCATCTGTAAGACCTCGTTTTTTTAATGCCGCAGTAATTCTGGCAGCATCAAAACCTGTTTCCCGGTCGCTGAAATTTTGAGAAAATACAGTAGTGATACTCAAAAAGAGTAGTATGCTGAAAACAAATCGGCAGGTTAATTTCATCTGAATCTTAAAGTATTATTGAACTGGAGCTCCTGTTGGAGCGCAAAGAATTACCTGTTTTTTTACTGTTGCTTTTTTACCCGGGGCTATCCTTAAACTTTTTCGTCCTGTATGGGATTGAGAAGAAGATACACTGATGTCGTTTTGTTTTAACTGTGCTTTATAATCAAAATGGGATGCTTTTGTACACTCTTCATTGTCGTAATCTTCAAATCCGTCAGCAGCCAGTTCATTATATTTTGTATTGGATGCTACAGCTACCGGAAAACGATTGTTGTAACCATATAAAGCAGATGAATAACGGTTTAACGCATCTTTGTTTTCGACTTCCTGACCATAAGGGCTGTATTGGGTAACTTCTGAAGCAGAGGTCCATTTGTCAGTATTTTTTTTACCCCATTTATTATCTTCAAAAAGATAGAATGAAGCAAAATCGATAAAAAATCCTGTTTTACGCGGTGTAGGATCTGCGGTATAATTTCGTCCTGTTAAATAGGCATAAGATTTATTGGCTCTCCAGTTACCCAAAACATTATAGAGATATGGATTGTAATATTTATCAGAATCAGCGTCGTCATCCGCACTTATTATTTTTTCATATTCATATATCAAACTTCCATCTTCTCTAAATGTCATTTTTGGCAGATTGCATTCACATTGAGAAGGCCAGATATCATTGTATTCTACTGCAGAAGCGTTTACGATTCTGTCATTTGCATTTGGCAAATAGGCAGGATTATTCTCTGATTCGGCAGCTGCAATTACATCTCTTGGACCTGTTATATCATTATTGGAATTATATTTATACAATGGGTTTCTCATAGAGGTTATGCTGGCCATTGAAGCCATTTGCATATTGCGATATCCCGAACGGATTACTTTCATTTTTCCATCAGTCAGGATATTTTTAACCAATTTTCCATTTATATCGAGCAATTTGAAATTTGTATCGGTTAGTTTTACGACCCAGGCCCTGATATATTGTTTAAATCCTTCGCTATCTTTCCCTGTAACCCAGACTTCATCTCCATTAATTAAGTAGTCAGATGGTTTTTCTGTTGAATTTCCTTCGAATTTATAGCCGTTATCTGACGGTTCTATTTTTGATGTTAGCTCTGCATTTTTGGCAGCCTGACTCATTCCGGCATAACTCCAGTAGGCAGGGAAATTAAAACTGTAATAATGGTCTTTGTACTCATTCGTCGTTTCAGTTACCAAAACTTCGCCTGTATCGGCATCCCAGGCGATATTTTTGGTGGACACTTTTGATCCGTTATCAAACGCTACTTTTTCAACAAGAATTCCGGAACTGTGAATCACTTTTGTGGTGGTAGCAGTTCTAATCTGATCTTCATGCTTGGAATATGTTGGAATAAGAGTAGGAACAACAATAACAATCAGGGTAAAAGGTAAAGTTGCAAGATTAAAATGGGCTCCTGCAGTTGTGGTGGTCGTGGTACTTTCTCTAAAATCGTTTATAACATCATAATCAACACCTACCAGTTTATCTCTGATAGCACCTTTTGAATCAATTGTTGATATAGTATTATTCAGTCTTCCTGAATTTAAATTCTGAACAGTGGTTGTTTTGCTATAATTGTATTCAACTCCCGAGATTGGTTTCTTTTGGTCTTCACCATATACCTGCTGGTTTTTCATTTTCCCATCCATGTCATTTGTATGAACAGAAAACCCTTGCGATAAAGTAATATGGTTTTTTACATTTAAATTTAATAAGCTAGCCAAAGGCGTTGACTTATCAAATTGGGATGCTAATGTTGTGCGATCTGCTATAGTTGGAAAATCTTTTGAAGTGTAAAACTCCGTTACAACAGCCCCTGTAGCATGTTTTTTGACAACCATAGTTTGACTATTTTCTGTTTTTTCCCTTGGTAAATTAGCCACCATAACCCTGCTGTACGTTATTTTTGGGGATGGAAAAAAGGATTCTCCAAAAGGTTCTTCAACATAATTTTCGGTATCCGGTCCTAATAAAAGTTCTTTTTTATTTTTATCATAAAAAGGTTTTACAAATGGATTTTCTTTACAGCCCAAAGGTTCATAAGTAGCAACACCTGATGATGACTTGCCATCTACATCTGTATAAGTATATTTCTGACCATAAAACTGCTTGTAATCGGCATCATCGCCATTATCGGTCATTACATCCCATTGATCATGTAGCTGAATGTTTTTAACCCTGCTGCCTCCACCAATTTTATGTCCGTTTGGATTCATAAGGCGAATCCAGGACTTATTCGTAACAAATTTGCTGGCAATTCCATTGTCTTTTAGCTGTTTGTCCGGACTTTTGAAAATATTTAGAAGTTCCGGCATCCAGCCAATCAATTGCATTACAATCCCTTTTACATTTTTAGTGTCTTCTTCTCTATGTTTATCATACATGAGCCTGCTTAAGTATTGTCTTCCAAAATTCCAGCCGGCTTTTTGTATAGGATTTACCTTTTGTATTGGGCTTACAGGTGTACTGGATTCAAAGCTGTCTCCACTTCCAGTATCCTGAACTGGAATTGAGGCATATTTTTTCACTCCAATTTCAAAAAGACTATAGCCGGAAATATCTTTTCTTACATAACCCGTAACATAATCAAATTTATCTTCGCTTGCTCCCGGTAAGGGCTTTGTGGTGGTCATATTAAGGAGGAATCTGAAATACAGTGGATTGTCTTCGCCTCCTATAGATTTAAGATAAGTGTCTTCAAATTTTTTGACGGCATTAGTTTGATGAATATCAAAATTTTGATCAATTTCAATATAAATATACTTGCCCAAAGAAATTTTATTGATGTCGTTATAAATAGTACCGCTAGGGTCGTTTCCGCTTCCTACTACTTTAAACATCTGCATGGCCTGCTTATTTTGTACAAAAGCATAGTCATCAGCTTCAAAATTAACTTCGATTTTACCTCCCGATGGCAGCTGTATCGTTTTGAGTAACCATGTTGCGGCATATAGGTCTGCTACTTCACGATCGCTTTGGTCAACAAACGGGAACTCTGCATTTGACATATTTCCTAATGTTTTGCCGCTGATAACATCATTTGATTTTTTGTAATTTCCCCAGACATCATAAGCTTTCATGTCATAAGGAACATTCAAATCATATTGTATATTGTTAACAGTTACTTTAGGAGCATAGTTGAAAACATAGGGAGTAAATTTCCCCATTTTTGAGTTTTTATAAGTAAAATAAACTTTGCTTAGCGTTAACTTACCTCTTTCTCCATCAAGGGCATGATTCTCTTTGTTAGCTCCTGTATTGTTTTTATTGTTGTCAATTCCGGGGCACAAACTATAATTATACTCAAAATGCGCTTCTTTGATTGGTGTTGGATCTTCTTTTGCTTCGTATTCGGGCTTAGAATAAAGTGAGATTTTATCGAGTTTGTACATTTTAGAATCCTCGCCCAATCCACCATTTTCACCTGCGACTCCATAACCATCTTTTCTTTCTGAGAGATGAAAAATGGCCACATGTGTTTTGGTAACTATTTTTTTAACATACAGTAATTCTTTTTCTCCATAGATGTAATTCCCTTTATTGTCTTTCTTGCTGGCACGTAGTCCTTCGTCATAATTGGCCATATCTTCTTTGAATGGGATCCTCCACTTATAAGTAGATTTGGCCTTGTTTTTATTTTCGTACTCAAATTTAGTATAGGTGCCTAAGTCATCATCAGAAGGACCGTCATCAGTTAAATCCTGATAGTCAGATGATAAAACAGAGGTTAGTAAATAAGTATGGGCATACGCAGGTGTAGTAATACGGTTAAAGTATTTATCACCATCCTGATCATTATTTATAGAATTGTCAACATTTTTTCGATAAGGAACCAAACCAGTTTTAAAGTCTGCATCTTTTGCTTCGCCCACATCAAAAGTAGTTTCTTTTTTAATGGTATTATAAGCAGCACGCCCATAAATATAGCGTTCACCGCCGTCTTTGGTGATTTTTATTTCTGAAGTATGATGATCATGTTTTCCTTTTATAGAAAAAGGGCTGATGTTGTCAAAACCTTCTTTATTTTTGTATTTGCTTGATCCATAACTTAAAGCTTCTGATCGTGTTAATTTCTGGATAGATTGATTTCGTGACAGACGTTTTTTACGTACAATTGAACCAGTTCCATCCACCTTTGGTTTTGTAGTAATATCAGTATAGTAGTTTTTACTGGTTTTTCTTGAAAATTTTCCTCCTTCAATGTTTAACCTTATGGGGCTATAACCTCCTAAATTTTCTTCCAGAATGTTTAATTCCTGATCAACATGGCTTCCTCCGATATTCTTGAAAAAGACTTTTTCATAATCAGGGCTGTTACCGCTCTTTTTTTCTTTAAATCTTTCTAAAGCAGGATTCAATTGGTTCCATATCACAGATTTGCTCTTGCCTAAGGTAACTGTTGCATCGACCCCAAAGTGTACACCACCGCCTGCACCAAACTCAAGACCTAAATTTCCTCCGAAACTTGCATCAGTAGTTTCATTGTCGTATACATAACCTACCTGAGATTTGTAAGGACGATACATTCCTGAAATTCCTTGTCCCTGAATACTATATAAGTCATAAGTATTGTTTGTAACAGGTAATGATGTTGTATTTTTATTAAATGTTCTGTCTTTCTCTCTGTTAAAATCTAAAATATCAGATTTACCGGCATTGTAGGTGTTTTCAAATCCATAGGCTTTTTCAGTTTTGTATTTTTCAGAGTCTTTTATACCCTGACTTGAAACATAACCTGAGAATTTTGCACCCCCTTCAACTCCCCAAAATTCGCCTTCAACATTTACATTAAACATATAGTTAGAAGAAGTCATTCCAACTCTTTTGGTAGGAGTAAAGGAAGCATTATTTACAGATACGATTGATCCAAAGTCATAGCCTGTTGTTGCTATAACATTATTAATTTTAGCAGTTACTCTAACAGAAGGGGAAAGTGTAACACTCTCAACACCTTTTCTGCTATTATAAGTGGTGCCAGCATTCAGTCCTAAACCAACATTTGCATTATCTGTAATTCCTAATCTTCGAGAAAAAGACATTTTAGGTGACACGGATACTCCCTCAGATGCAGAAGAGGTAAGGTCCATTCCTACTGAAAGATTCTCACTAATTTGATAGCTCAGACCAGCATTTGTAGATACGCCAACACCATCATAATTATTGTATTTAATCCCAAGACCAAAGTTGGCTTTTGCTTCTTTAATCCCAAAAGCTGTTATAAAAACATTTGCACTTGAACCAATGGTAATATTAGGTTTTAAGTTGTTTTCATAAATCATTTCATCTCCGTTAAAATCGTCCGGGAGACCACGTAGCTGTCTGTTTATTTGTCCAACATCCAGGTTCCAGCCAAGCCCTACCCACGAAGCTTCCTGATCCATAGTTACTCCGGAGTTGTACGCAAGATTGATTGGATATCCTCCAACATCCATGATTGGGATATTATAATTGAAATCGCCACTCGCCAAATCTACCATATCTGAGGTACCGATAGGTGTGAAGGCTTCAAATTCCGGTTGGGAGGGACCACCAGTCAAAGCATAAATCTGCATCGGCTGAAGGGTTTCCAACAATATCATCATGGCTAAATAAATAGCAACTGTTTTTTTAAATTTACTTATTTTTCTTTGCTGGATCATAAGGCTAATGGAGTATAGGTATCTTTAAATTTAAATTTTATGGTGCCCTTTCTAAAAAGGTAATCTGTATATACTAATTGTATTTTATCATTTGGGTCAATTCCGGAGAAGAACAGCATCACTTTTTGATAAGGAGCTATTTTGTAACTGCGTTCATAAGTAACTCCCGAGCATCGAATAGTATCTTTTTTTGAAGTCACAACATAAAAGTCTTTATCAAGACCAAAAGACATATATTTTACAGCATCAGTATATTCCATTCCTGTAAAATCTTTAGCCAGTAAATCTTTCTCTTCGTCCTGCTGAAAAGTAAATTCAATTACACGTTCTCTTTTATTTTCTTCATAAAGAGAATCTACTGTTTTTAAATTTTCTGTTCCCTGATCTTTTAGAAAATAATACTGAATAGGAACTTCAGTAGCAGTAAAACCGATATCCTCAATTTTTTGGGTATAGGCACGGGATTTCCATCCTATTTTTTCTAAGTTAAAATAGCGGTCTCTTATCTCTGAATCGTCAATTTTTTTTGATTGGGAATCTTCTTTTTTACAGGAAAACAAAGCAAGAAGCACAAAGGCTAAAACAAGCCTACTTAAGTCCTTCATATTTTTTGTTTATGTAAGTAAGTAAATCGTTTGTAACGTCGATATTTTCATCAGCAAATAAGACATTTGTTTTGCTTTCAGAGCCAATTATAAGCTGGTATTTGTTTTCTTTTGAAAATTCTGAAGAATAACTTTTTATTCTTGCCCAGATTTTTGAGGATTGTTCAGCAGCGAAATATTGATTAAACTGTTCTAATTCTTCTTTTTGCTGAACAAATTGCTGCATTAACAGTTTTTTTTCTGACGGAGAAATTTCCGGCGATTGGAGTTTTGCATATAAAGAATCGACTGTTGTTTTTTTCAGATTGAATTCTTTTTCTCCTGAATTTTTTAACTCCTTTGTCATGTTAAAATTATCAAAGAGTTTGATGTTATCGACATACACAATTTTAGGAGAATTGTTGTAAGTAAATAGTATGAAAAATAGTAAGATTATGATTGCTAATATATTACAGAATATTAAAACACTTTTGTAGTTTTTTATCACAGATTTGGTTGTTAAATTTCCTGCAAATGTAAATTTTTTTTTAAAATGTTAAAATATTTCCCACTTTTTTTGTTAAAGATTTTAACATTTGTTAATCTTTAAATAAGAGTATGAAATGGAAATCTAAAATATAAATGATCAATTCGATTTTCTTTTTTTCAGTTTAAAAATCAACTTTCTTACAAATATTTAAAATCACTTTAATAATTCTTAATGGGAAACTAAAACAAATATCTTTCGAGTAAAAGCAAAGAGTTAGATAAATGCGACTGACATCATAATTATAGTAAAGAATACTATTTTTTAAGGTAATTGATAATTTTGTTTTTCTTTTAAATTGTTATTAATATGTTGATAAATAATATTTTATAGATTGTTTCTGCGATTGTTTTAAAATAATTAATAGTTATATTTGAATTAATCAAACGGTTTATTAATTTAAAAATATTTACTATGGATAAAGCTATAAAACTAAAAGTTCGTAAGGAATTAAATGGTCAGCAGCAGTTGAATATAATTAGATTAAAAGGAAGTTTAATTTCGAAAGGATACACAGAAATAATACATATTCTGGATCAGGATGATGAATTTCATATCAATTCATTTGCAACACCTTCAGAAAGTACTAATGAAGTGCAGGAATATATTACTGCATTTATAAGTAAAGAAAATTTGACTGATACAATAAGCCTGTATAAATAATACTTTTAGTTATTATAGAAACGAAGATCAAAAATAATCAACAATAAATTGATAACTTTTTAAAACCAGGTTTAAAAAAGATAAAACTACCAAAATCACTAATTTCCAAGGCTATTTCTTTAGCTTTTTAGGACTTTATGCTTCCGAATAAACACGTAAAATAGCTTCGGTATTTGATTTTCTCAGATGAATTCCAGCTGTTATCCATTTAAATTTTGATACCGTCTATTGTATTAATTGGAAAATATAGGATATTTACAGACTATTTTTTCCAAAATTGTTTCGATATTGAAACATCTAATTTTCAATGTAGATCTCACACTTTATGGAGATAATCATGTAACAAATGAAAGTGAAATATGTGTTTTTAATTCTGAAAAACCTTTTTAGAATCACTCAATGAGAAAAACTTAAAGTTAATTAACAAACCTTATTTTAAGTATCCTAAGGTGTTTAGAATTCAGCTTTGTTTAGAGAAGTTTTATAAAGTAATTATTTTAAATCTAAATTATAAATATAAGAAAAAATTTATAAACAATTTTTTGGGATGATAAAAATCAAGAAAATAACACTTATGTTTATAGAATTGAAGATGTCTTCGAATTTAATTCTGATTGGCAAAATTTTAGATCTAAATATAATTATAAAAAAAAGATGATTGGCTTTTATAAACAAGCTATGAGAAAACAAAAAAGCTCCAGATTTCTCTGAAGCTTTGTCTTAGTAGCGGGAACAGGACTCGAACCTGTGACCTTCGGGTTATGAGCCCGACGAGCTGCCTACTGCTCTATCCCGCGATGTTTCGGGTGCAAAGATACGCCGATTTTTGAGAATTCCAACGAAAACTTTAAAAAATGTTTTATTTTCTCTATTAACTTGATATGACTACCTTTGCAGACTAAAATAGAACAAAAATGTCACATAAAGCAGGATTCGTAAACATTATCGGAAATCCAAATGTTGGAAAATCAACCTTGATGAATGCCTTCGTTGGAGAAAGATTATCCATCATTACATCAAAAGCACAAACTACACGTCACAGGATTTTAGGAATCGTAAACGGAGAAGACTTTCAGTTAGTATTGTCTGATACGCCCGGAATCATTAAACCGGCATACGAAATGCAGGAATCAATGATGAATTTCGTTAAATCGGCTTTTGAAGATGCTGACATTTTAATTTATATGGTCGAGATAGGAGAGCAGGACTTAAAAGATGAAGCTTTCTTTAATAAAATCATTTACGCAAAGATTCCCGTTTTATTATTATTGAATAAAATCGACAATTCAAATCAGGAACAATTAGAAGAGCAAGTAGCATTTTGGAAAGCAAAAGTGCCAAATGCAGAGATTTTCCCGATTTCGGCCTTGCAGAATTTTAATGTTCCGGAAGTTTTTACCAGAATTATTGATTTGCTTCCAGAATCTCCGGCTTATTACCCAAAAGATCAATTAACAGACAAGCCAGAGCGTTTCTTTGTAAACGAAACTATCCGTGAAAAAATCCTTTTAAACTATAGTAAAGAGATTCCGTATGCGGTTGAAATCGTAACAGAAGAATTCCATGAAGACGAAAAAATTATCAGAATCCGTTCGGTAATTATGGTGGAGCGCGATACGCAAAAGGGAATCATCATCGGCCACAAAGGTGCAGCACTGAAAAAAGTCGGGACCGATGCCCGGGCTGATTTAGAGAAATTCTTCGGAAAACAAATTCACATTGAGCTTTACGTAAAAGTGAACAAAAACTGGAGAAGCAATGCGAATATGCTAAAACGATTCGGATATAATCAGTAAATTTTTTTGGGCGTGTCCCAAGGGCCGGGCTGTACACTATATCTTTTGTGGCGAACCCCGCCACAAAAGGATGTCGTTTCCATCCCTCACGCAATAGAACTAAAAAGAACATTATTCTTAAACAGAGAAATGAAAATTAAAAAGATTACACTCCTGATTATTTCAGTTTTAGTTTTGGGTTACGCAGGAATAAAAGTCGTAAAAAAAGTAAATTTAAACAGTGATTATGTAATCGGGCAGCCACTTGATAGTTTAAACGGAGTCAAAGTATATTACAACGGTGGAGTTGATAACGTTGTCGAGAGAAACGTTACAAAAGACAATTACAACTTAGGGCTAAAATACCAATGTGTTGAATTCGTAAAACGATATTATTACGAACATTACAATCATAAAATGCCAGACGCTTACGGGCATGCAAAAGACTTTTTTGATCCTAAAATAAAAGATGGCGAATTGAATTTGAACCGGAATTTAATTCAATACACAAATCCGGGTAAAGCAAGACCTGAAATCGGCGATTTGGTAATTTTTTCGGGATCGTTGTTAAATAGGTTTGGACATGTGGCCATAATTTCTCAGGTTTCTGAAAATGAAGTTGAAATTATTCAGCAGAATCCGGGGCCATTCAGCAGTTCCAGAGAAGTTTTTGCTTTAAAAAATCAGGAAGGAAATTATAAAATCGAAAATGACAGATTGCTGGGCTGGCTGAGAAAATAATAATAACAAAAATATTCTTGTAACCTAAAGGCCTAGCCCAGATAGAAGCGGCATCCTTTTTCTGGCTTCTTTAGCCAGGAAAAGATATAGCGAATAGCTGGAATATGCTCCTGAAAATAACAAGAAAAACTTAGGTACTTAGAAACTTATTAGCTTAGGAGCTTTTTTTAACTACCTTTGCAAAAAATTAAAACACAGTATTTTGGATTAACGATTTATATGATTTTGCTCAAAACAGAATCTAAATCTGAGATCTGAGATGTAAAATTCAAAAAAATGAATAATAACATTGTTGCGATAGTAGGAAGACCTAACGTGGGGAAATCGACCCTGTTTAATAGGCTGATACAAAGAAGAGAAGCTATTGTAGATTCAGTATCTGGGGTTACCCGTGATAGAAACTATGGTAAAAGCGAGTGGAACGGAAAAGAGTTTTCTGTCATTGATACCGGAGGATACGTTCGCGGAAGTGATGACGTATTCGAAGGAGAAATCCGTAAACAGGTAGAGCTTGCTATTGACGAAGCCGATGTTATTATTTTTGTAGTTGATGTTGAAGAAGGGATTACACCAATGGATGAAACGGTGGCTAAATTGTTGCGTAAAGTAACAAAACCGGTTTTATTGGCTGTAAATAAAGTAGATAACGCAATGCGTGAGAAAGATGCGATTGAGTTTTATAATCTTGGATTAGGAGATTATTTTACTTTCGCAAGTATTTCAGGAAGCGGAACGGGGGATTTATTAGACGCCTTAATTGATGCATTTCCGGAGAAACCAGAAGTTGAGGTTAAAGAAGATTTGCCTCGTTTTGCTGTTGTAGGACGCCCAAATGCTGGTAAATCTAGTTTTATCAATGCTTTGATTGGTCAGGATCGTTATATCGTAACAGACATTGCAGGAACAACCCGGGATGCAATTGATACTAAATTTGACCGTTTTGGTTTCGAATTTAATCTAGTTGATACAGCGGGAATTCGTCGTAAAGCAAAAGTAAAGGAAGATTTAGAATTTTATTCGGTAATGCGCTCGGTAAGGGCAATTGAGCATGCCGATATTTGTATTTTGGTTATTGATGCAACCCGCGGATTTGAAGGGCAGGATCAGAGTATTTTCTGGCTGGCAGAGAAAAACCGTAAGGGTATTGTGATCTTGGTAAACAAGTGGGATTTGGTAGAAAAAGATACCATGTCTACTCGTGATTACGAAGAGAAAATCAAAAAAGAATTAATGCCTTTTACGGATGTACCTATTTTATTCGTTTCGGCATTGACAAAACAGCGTTTATTGAAAGCACTTGAAGCAACGGTTCAGGTTTTTGAAAACAGAAAACAGAGAATTGCTACTTCAAAATTCAACGAATATATGTTGAAAGTTATCGAGGCTTATCCGCCACCGGCAACAAAAGGTAAATATGTGAAAATTAAATATTGTATGCAATTGCCAACTCCAACGCCTCAGTTTGTATTTTTTGCCAATATGCCACAATATGTGAAAGAACCATATAAACGTTATCTGGAAAATAAGATTAGAGAAAATTGGGACTTTGCAGGAGTTCCGATTGATATTTATATCAGAGAAAAATAAATTTTTAAGTCCCGTTTTTGGGACTTTTTTTATGTTTATTTAAATTGAAAACAGATTTATATTTATGAAATGGCATACTATTTGAATAAATGTGGAATTTACAATTAAACCATTTTATTCTTTTGAAGTCTTATGGTTCTAACCAAACATTTTATGACCAGATTATATTACTTTTTACTGTTTTTTGTTTTTGTTTATTCGGCAAATGCTCAGAATGATATTGTTCTTAAAGGCACTGTGCTTGATATTAATACACAGCTGCCGGTAGAATTGGCTACCGTTTATTTTACGACTGTTAAAGATTCCACGGTTATTGATTATGCAACGACAGATAAAAACGGTTTCTTTAGGTTGAACACAAAAAAACTGGATAAACCGGTTTTCCTTAAAATAAATTATTTAGGGTACCAAACTTACACAGAAGAACAAAATGGTCTTTTGGAAAGCAAGGACTTCGGAAAATTATATTTAATCGAAAGTGTTAATGCTTTAAATGAGGTAATTGTTAAAAGTGAGGCTCCGCCAATTCGTATGAAACAGGATACCTTAGAATACAATGCAGCTTCTTATAAAGTCCGTCCTGATGCAAATGTAGAAGCATTATTAAAACAACTGCCTGGTTTTGATGTAGATGACGCCGGAAAAATCACGGTTAATGGAAGGGAAGTAAATCAGCTTTTAGTGAATGGAAAGCCATTTTTTGACAGGGATGGTGCAATGGCTTTAAAAAATTTACCTGCCGAAATCATACAAAAAGTACAGGTTTCTGATTTTAAAACCAAAAAAGAAGAATTAGCGAAACAAGAATCCACATCAGATTATTCGAGTATCAACCTGACGATTGATGAAAAGAAAAATAAAGGGTATTTCGGGAAAATTTTGGGAGGTTATGGCTCTGATGACCGTTATGAGAGCAGTCTGATCATGAATTTCTTCAATAACAAACAAAAAATCAGTATTCTTGGAGCTTCAAACAATATTAATTCAACGGGTTTTACACAAGATGAAGTATTTGACAGTATGGGAGGTGGAAGAACAGCCAGGGGAGGCGGAAATTCTGGGGGAGGAAAAGGAATTACACAGTCTAACTTGTTGGGGATTAATTATTCTGATGACTGGACAGAAAAACTCATGGCATCCGGAAGTTACAATTTTTCGAATACAATTAATAAAAACGATAGCAACTCTAATGAACTGAGTATTTTACCTACAGGGAATAATTATACTAAGGCTGATTCTAAAACCCGAAATGAAAGTACTGGAAATACAGCAAACTTTGAATTGGAATATAAAATCGACCCAACCACACGTCTTGTTATTACTCCAAATGTTAGTCAAACCCGTTCAAATGGAGAATCTGATTCGTCGAGTAAAACTTGGCAGGATGATGAAAACGGTCAGCTTTTAAACGATGGTACATCAGTATCGAACAAAGAAACAACCGCAACGAATTTTGCCAATACAATCAATTTTAATAAAGCTTTCGAGAAAAAAAACCGAAATATGAGTTTTGTTTTTTCGAATAATAATACCAAAAATGATTCAGATGGGTTTAATGATATTAAGACCATTTTTAATCTGGAGCCAGACAAAAATGTTGACAGATACCAAAAAACAAGTGGTAAGAATGTTTCCGATTCCTACTCGCTGGATCTTGAATATACAGAACCGATTACAGATTCTTTAAGAGTCCGTTTTGGTTCCGATTTAGATTGGCAAAGTTCTTCAAATGACCAGAAAACTTACGATGTCGACCGTTCGACAGAAGAAATTTTAGATTTGAATTCTTCGTTAACAACCTATACGACATCTGCACAAAATTCCGTAGCTCCAAAAGTTGGTATAACGCTGCGAAAAAGTAATTATACCTTAAATCTTGATTCGAAAACGACTATTGTTAATTTTGACAACTATTCGTTGTATATGGGGAACGAAACGCAGTTAAATAAAAAATATGTCCTGCCTTTTGCTTCTGCCCAGCTGCGATATAAATTTAGTAAATCTAAGAATTTGACATTCAAGTACGATTACTCAAATGCAATACCTTCAGCCAATTATTTAATGCCAATCGTTAATTTAAATAATCCATTAAATAGCATTGTTGGTAATCCTGATTTAGATCTTATTGAGAAAAATTCGATAAATTTTAATTTCAGGAATTTTGATTTCCGCACCCGTTCGGGATATGCTTTTTCACTAAAAGGAGATTATTTTAATAATGACATTGTATCGACTTCTGTCTTTGATGCAAATGGTAGAAGAACAACAACGTATGTAAATATTTCAGGAAATTATTCCCTTTCTGCCGGAGCAAACTGGAATCAGTCCATTAAAAGGGATGAACATGTTTTACGATATGGGATTGGTTTAAATGGAAAATACTCTTTTAATAAAGGATATACAAATGCTGTATTATATAATGCTAAATCAACAGCAATTTCTCCTAAGTTGTATTTTACTTATGAATATGGTGAGTTGCTGACCATTTCCCCATCTTACGGATTGTCATTTAATGAAACACATTACGAAAATACTTCTGCAAATTCGACTTCAGCAGTTGTGCACCGAGCCGGTTTACAAACTACAACTTATTGGCCGTCCAATTTAATCTTTGGAAATGATTTTGGATATACTTACAACTCTAATATTTCGGATGATTTCAAAAAAGATTTTTACTTATGGAATGCCAGTTTATCGTATGGTTTTTTACAGAAAACATTATATGCTAAAATAAAAGTTTATGATGTCCTGAATCAGAATCAAAGCGCTACAAGGACCATTTCTGCAACCTCAGTTCGTGATGAAGAAAATACTGTTTTAAAACGTTATGTGATGTTCTCGGTAGCGTATAAAATTGGGAATTTTGCGTCTGAAAAAGGTTCGAAAAGAAGAGGAGGAGAGCGAGGCGATGGTGGTGAAAGAGGAGATCGCGGAGGAAGAGAAAGAGATATATAATCTAAAGGCTCTCAGAAACAAAGCTTTTATTTGTAAAGGTTAATTTCAAATAAAATAAAATCATATAATAATAAAAACTCTGGCTTAGCTGGAGTTTTTTTTAAATAAGACTTATGATGTCATGTTTTGGTATTCAATAATTAGAATGTAGTTTTA
Source organism: Flavobacterium flavigenum (assembly GCF_027111255.2). Taxonomy (NCBI): domain Bacteria; kingdom Pseudomonadati; phylum Bacteroidota; class Flavobacteriia; order Flavobacteriales; family Flavobacteriaceae; genus Flavobacterium; species Flavobacterium flavigenum. The sequence continues at coordinate 4,139,597 of NZ_CP114285.2, forward strand.
CGATTTTATTTTTCTGTTAATTCTGTGATAAACGGTAAAACGAATAATATCACGATCGTAGAAATCGACACCGCTAGACCGCCTCTGAAAATTTTTTAAATACCCTAATTCCAAACCAATATTTGGGTTGAAATGATAGCGAAGGCCTGTATAGAACCGGTTTTGGTCAAAAGTATTTTTCTTATTGTCTTTTCCGTGATTAAATAAAACTTCATCAGAAATGGTGCCTTTCAGACTCCTTTTTTCCTTTTCCCAAAGTGTAAAAGTCGATTGTAATCGGTATCTGAATCGGAAAGAAAAAGAAAAATCATTTAACAGTTCCGTTTTAGTCGATTTTTGTATAAAACGTTCTTCAAGCTGAAAACGGTTATGGAAAGTAATTTTTGCAATATCATTTATAAAGGTGATATCCTGCTGTCCCCTGTATTCGGGAACTGAAAATTCAGGATCATTAGCAGGGTTTTGAGTATTTACATTAAAATAAGCAAATCCAAATCCTGACTCTATGTTTTTGTTAGTACGATATCTTCCCTGTGTCCTGAAAACAAATACATTTTCATGAACCGGATTTATAAAGCTCCGGTTGTCAAGTTCGGAATGTAGTGACCATTTTTCGGATAAAGGAAAAATATTGTAATATCTAATCCATGTCAGGGTTTGGTGTTCTACCTTTTTTGTGCTTTGCGCTAAAGAGAATTGACCTAAAAATGCCCAAAAAAGAAAGAATCTGAAAAATTTCATCTACGTTATATAAATTCAAGCTGCGAATATATACAAATCAGTGATGATTTTGGGCAGAATAAAAATTGTTTTGAATGCTGTTTTGTGAATTTAAAACAAAAAAACGAGATACACTTAATAAATGCATCTCGTTTTAACCAAACTAACTTTCTTTAATTTTATTACAGCGAATATTTTAGAGTAATTCCATATGTTCTTTGGTCACCTAATACAGCCGCGTAATGTCCTGCATTTCCGCCAGCTGGCAATAATTGCTCATAATAATCTTTGTTTAAAATATTACGTCCCCAGAAGTGAACAGATAAACCATCCGTTGCACGGAAACCTAAACGGGCATTAAAAATAGCATAACCCGGAACTATTAAATATTTTGAAGCTGATGGGCTTGATGAGAATTCAGATCTGGCATAGCTATCAAGAGCTATAAAAAATTTACCCGAGTTCCCGAAGAATCTTGCGTTTTTAGTATACTCACCTCCTAAGCTCCCTGCCCATTTTGAAACACCAGGTAAATCAGATCCTGAAACATCTTTATAATTTACGGCTTTTCCATCCACAACAAGACCAGTTTCTTCCAAAGGTAGTGGCGCATTTGTAAATTTAATGTATTTACCGTCACTATAAGTTGCAGCTCCGTAAACACTAAACTGTCTGTTGATTACAAAACTTGCGTCTAATTCTGCTCCTCTTACTCTTACTTTATCTGCATTCGCAAGGTATCCACGATTTACACCCAATTCAGCGGCCTGAACGTTTGTTTGAAAATCTTTAATATCAGTATTGAATACTGTAAGATTCAGGATAGAATTTCTGAATGGAGAAGTTTTGATACCTGCTTCATAATGATTAACATCTTCAGGTTTAATTACTGCAAGATCACTTAATGTTTGGCCAGCTGGTGGGGTAGGAAGCCCGGCAACATTTACACCAACTGGTTTGTAGCTTTTTGCATAAGTAGCATAAGCATTGATTTTATCGCTAAATTTATATGTCAAAGTCAAATTTCCTGAAAAATCTGTATCGTCTTTACTTGAGTCAAAAGCCTGATCTGTATACACTAATTTTTTCAGTGCAATTAATGCAGGGTCATTTGTCTGGAGACCGCCGTATGTGGTACGTTTATAGTTTGCTTCTTTTTTATCAAAGTTATATCGCAAACCAGGTAATACATGCAGACGATCTGTTATGGCCCAGTCTAACTGTCCAAATACTGCAGCACTCGATGCTCTGATTCTTGCATCAGTTTTAATTCCGTAACCTTCAAAAAGGCCGGGTGTTTTCCATAAATTACTTGTTGTACTTTGAGAAAATCTCCATTGTGCACTTCCCGATTCTTCTGTACCATCTGTTTGTGATGTCTGATCGATAAAGAATACACCTGCTACACCACTAATTTTAGACGAAAGCTGGCCAGCATATCGAACTTCCTGTGTAATTTGAGTTTGTCTTGTAGGGTTTTGTGATTTTGCCAAAACCTGTAATCCTGTAAAATCCCTGTCATTTGACGGATCCCAGTTCCAAAAACGCCATGCAGTTGTTGATGTTAATGTTCCGCCACCAATTTTAGTGTCAATATTTAAGGATATGCCTCCCATGTCTTGTCCTGATCTCCAGGGTGTATCCTGATCAATTTTACGGTCAAATGCATTTCTGCTTGGAAGTTGATAATTTAAATCGGTAATAATAGCATCAAATTGACGATAAGCAGCTCTGTTTGTTGGCGCAACACCTGCAATTACTTGTGCATATCCGTCAGGACGCTGTGTTGTGATATCTGCAGCTAATATAATATTGGTGTTTTCTGAAGGAGTGTAAAGTAACTGTCCTCTGATTCCCTGGTTGTTAAGGGTGTTTGTTGCTCTTCCTGTTGCAATATTATCAACCAGACCATCGCGTTGTGTACCAGAAAAAGAAAGGCGTCCTGCAATTTTTTTGCTTAAAGCACCTGTAACAGAAGCTTTAGCCTGAAGGAATGCATAGTTTCCGTAACTCACTTCAAAATCTGCACCGGATGTAAAACTTGGTTTACGTGTTGTAATATTAAAGGCTCCTGATGTGGTGTTTTTACCAAACAGTGACCCTTGTGGTCCACGTAAAACTTCAATTCGTTCTACATCTACAAAATCTAAGGTTGTTGCTGCCGGACGTGCATAATAAACACCATCAACATAGAAACCAACACCCGGGTCAATACCATCATTAGTAAGTCCGTATGGAGAACCTAAACCACGAATATTGATACCTGTGTTTCTTGGATTGGATGAATATAATTGAACAGACGGAACCAGTTCTTTAATACGATTTACATTAAAAGCTCCGGCTTGTTCAGCTTGTTTTCCAGTTACAACTGAAACCGCAATTGGAATATCCTGAACTTTTTCTATTCTTCGCCTGGAAGAAACCACAACTTCGATAAGTTCATTTTCTTCTTTTAATGCGACTTCTAATGCAGGGACAGGTAAAGTTGTAACCTCTACTTCGATAGTTTTATAACCTACATATTGCACTAAAAGTGTAAAAGGGAGATTTTTACCATTTGTGTCAAGGCTAAATTTTCCATTTTCATCAGCAATAGTACTTATAATTGTTCCTTTGATAACTACATTGGCTGCACCTAGAGGATTTTTTTGTGTGTCTGTAATTTTACCTTCAATATTTTGTGCAAATGAAACGGAGAAAGTTATAATTGAAAGTAATGTAAATATATTTTTTATAGAATTTTTCATTTTTATATTATGTATATGTAATTAGTAGAATTTAGTTTTAAATTTTTTTTACCAGCACATACACATCATAGAAGAATTATTTTTCACTGTTGTGAAAATTATATTGTTACTTTTTTTCAAAAGATTTTTAGAGAAATAAGACTTGCTTGATTTTACTTTCATTGTTCAAAAAATTGTAATGATTTGTTAATTATTTTTTGGCAAATATATACAAAATCTATCAGTTTGGTAGAGTTTAGAAAAATATTTTTTATTTTTTTATCAATGAAGCTATTGTGATGTTCTGCATTGCTTTTAAAGTTTCATCACGAATAATCATCAAACCGTGTCTCAGACTGCATTCTTCCTCAGTTTTACAATCTAAGCAACGCTCATAAAAATTTAAAGAAGCACAAGGCAAAAGTGCAATTGCACCATCAAATAAACGATGGATTTCTGCCAGTGTGATGTCATTTTTGGATTTTATCAGATAATATCCGCCAAATTTTCCCTGTTTACTGCTTACAAAACGTCCTCGTTTTAGGTCTAATAAAATTTGTTCCAAAAACTTTTTAGGAATATTAGCACCTTCAGCAATTTCTATAGTTTTAGAAATGTGATCTTCCTCTTGTTCTGCTAGATAAAGTAAGGCTTTAAGAGCATATTTTGCTTTATGTGATAACATTTTTTTTAAGTATGAATTGTGAATTATAAATTATGAATTAAATTTTGGAGTAAAATATTTTCAAAGATAACTCTACTAACTTGAAACATCAAACAAAATTTAATTTACCAGCCACCGCTAGAGCCTCCTCCGGAGAAACCGCCACCGCCAAATCCGCCACCGAAGCCACCGCCTCCGCCAAAGCCACCTCCGGATGATCCGCCACCAAAACCACCAAATCCGCCACCGCTGCTTCTGCCTAGACTGCTTAAAAGAATAACATCCATCAAACTTGGACCTCCGCCGCTATTATTGCCTGAATTTCCTCCGCCTCCTCTTTTATTTCGGGACACCAAAATTAATACAATCACGATAATAACTATAAAAGGGAGTATTGGAAAATCTTTTCCTTTACTCTGACTCTGTTTTCGTTCACCTTTGTATTTGCCTTTAAAAACATCAAAAAGCGCATCAGCTCCTTTATCAAGACCTTTGTAATAACTTCCTTTTTTGAATTCGGGAATAATTATATAATCAATAATTTGACCTCCAATTGCTGCTGTTAGTCGATCCTCTAGTCCATAACCAGGGTTAATAGCTATCCTTCTTTCATCTTTAGAGACTAGAATCACAACACCATTATCATCTTTCGCAGTTCCTCCAATTCCCCATTTTTGTCCCCAGTTTGTTGCAAGTTGGCTAACATCTTCGCCTTTTAGACTTTCAATTGTTATAACAACAATTTGAGTAGTAGTGGAATCAGAGTAACGAATAAGTTTTTCTTCTAATTGTGTTTTTTCAGAAGTATTTAAAAGATTGGCATAGTCATAAACTGAAGTTTGTTCGCTTGGAATTTCTGGAATCGTGAATTGAGCAAAAATTGTGTTAAAGCTCAAAAATGATATAGACAAAAAAATGAACTGAAAAATTCTATTGGAATTTGAGATTTTAATTTTGGAATTTTTCATTATTTATCCTTTTGAGATTTCGTTAGATAATTCATTTTTATCGTCTTCTGATGACGGGAAATATTTTTTTAATTGTTCGCCGGCATTTAAAACTCCGTCAACAATTCCCTGCTTAAAGTTTCCTGCTTTAAAGTGATTTGTCATAACATCTTTAGTGCAGTCCCAAAAATCATTGGTTACAAGATCGTTTATGCCCTTATCACCGCAAATGACAAAATTTTTATCATCAACAGCAAAATAAAACAAAACACCATTCTGAAGCTGGGTTTCATTCATTCGTAATTCATAAAAAACTTCTAAAGCCCTGTCAAAAGGAACTTTAGAAGTCGTTTTTTCTATATGAACTCTAATTTCGCCAGAAGTGTTTTCTTCAGCCATGCGAATAGCTTCAACTATTTCCTGCTCTTCTTCCCTGGTTAAAAAATCTTCTACTTTTGACATTTAAATTATTTTAGAGTTACAATTTTCTATTTTAGAATTTAACTTCAACTGGTTTGTCGGCTCCGGTAGAAGCTTCAAAATATGGCTTTTCTTTGAGACCATATATTCCAGCCAATATATTTCTTGGGAAAGTATTTATATTGTTGTTGTAAGGTTTAACGGCTTCATTAAAACGTGTTCTAGCGGTTAAAATTTGATTTTCCATACTAGTTAATTCTCTTTGCAAATCAATAAAATTCTGATTGGCTTTCAAATCTGGATATTGTTCAACAGATACTAATAATCTTGATAAAGATGAAGAAACACCAGATTGTACCGAATTGTATGCTGCTAATTGTTCAGGAGTAACATTTGTTGGATCGATTGTTACTGAAGTAGCTTTTGCACGAGCTTCAATTACTGCTGTTAAAGTACTTTTTTCATGAGTGGCATATCCTTTAACAGTACTTACTAGATTTGGAATAAGATCATTTCTTTTTTGATAAGCTGTGTTAACATTACCCCAACTTTCTTTCACATCTTGATCAAGTGTAACTGCTTTATTATAAATTCCAGAAGCCCAAAGGTATAATGCAAGAATAACTACGGCTACGATAATCCAAGGCAAAAATCTTTTCATATTTTTTTAATTTAAGTTTATTTCAATTTTTAATTACAATTCGTTTTTTATATCTGTTAGTTGTGTTTTTATGGACTCTAATTTACGTATTATTTCGAATTTATCTAATGTTTTCTTCTGGCCTTCCTTTAAATGTGTTTTGGCTCCTTCAAGTGTAAAACCGCGCTCTTTGACCAAATGATAAATCAATTGTAAATTTGTAATATCTTCAGGTGTAAACATTCTGTTTCCTTTGGCATTCTTTTTAGGTTTGAGAATGTCAAATTCGCTGTCCCAAAATCGTATCAAAGAGGCATTGACATTAAATGCTTTGGCTACTTCGCCAATGCTGAAATATCTTTTATCTTTAGAAAGCTCAATATGCATGATCTTTGTTTTTCTATTTTATTCAAACTTACTACTTTTTGCAGTATTAATCTAATGATTGGTTCTCCTGATTTGCCAAATGTGAAATCGCAACATATTCTACAGCCGAAATGTTTCCGTAATAAAAATTCAGCGGATTTACGACTTTTCCATCTTTATGTACCTCATAATGACAATGCGGTCCTTCAGATCTTCCTGTGCTTCCCACATATCCAATTACATCTCCGCGTTTGACATGCTGTCCGGGCCTGCAATTGTATTTGCTTAAATGAGCATATAAACTTTCGTATCCAAAACCGTGCCTGATGACCACATGGTTGCCAAACCCTGATGCCGAATTGTCAGCCCTTGCCACAACACCATCACCGGTAGCATAAACCGGGGCTCCAGTATTAGCTGTGAAATCCATTCCGTTATGCATTTTTCGAACTTTCGTGAAAGGATCAATTCTGTATCCAAAACCAGATGCCACCCGTTTTAAATTTTCATTTTGTACTGGCTGAATGGCAGGAATCGCAGCTAATAAATTCTTTTTTGTACTGGCCAGCTTTAATATCACATCTAATGATTTTGACTGGATACCCAGTTCTTTCGAAAGCTGATCAATCCGTTTAGTAGTGTTTAGGACCAATTGAGAATTATTATAGCCTTCTAAATCCTTATATCTTTTACTATCTTTAAATCCTGCTTTTCTGATAGAATCCGGAATTTCGGTTTTGTTAAAGTAAGTTCTGTAAATATTATTGTCCCTGTCTTCTAAGGCCTCAGCTACAGCATCAATTTCATCCATTCTTTTATTTAAAATCGCATATTGTATTTTTAAATTTTCAATTTCCCGGGCCTGTAAACGATCTTTTGGCGTTTCAAAATAGGAAGTATTGATTAAAAGGACAAATATTAAAAAACCAAACAGTGCTGAAGCTAGTAAAAACAAGAATCCGTAACCAATTTTGATTCTCTTTTTTGTTTTTATTTTCGTATACGCCAGATTTTCTGAGTCGTAATAATATTTTACTTTCGCCATATTTTAAAATACCCTATTTTTGCAGCTTGTAAAATTAGTCAGACGAACAAAATTAGTAAATGTTTCACTTGTTCGTGGCTTTTTTTCAAGAACAAAATTAATTAGATAATTGGGGAATTAGATAATTAGATAATGCGCAAAATAAGGAATTTATTGTTTTAAACAATTAGTTTTTTATTATCGATTTCGAAATTAATACATTATCAAAATTCACAAATTATCTAATGGTCTAATTTTCAAATTGACACATTAAAACAGACACATTTTCTAATTAAAATATGAAATCACAAGACGTACGTAAACAATTTCTGGACTTTTTTAAGAGCAACGGACACTTAATTGTTCCATCTGCCCCAATCGTGCTAAAAGACGACCCAACCCTTATGTTCAATAACTCGGGAATGGCCCAGTTTAAAGAATTTTTCTTAGGAAACGGAACTCCAAAAAGTCCAAGAATTGCAGATACGCAAAAATGTCTTCGTGTTTCAGGGAAGCATAACGATCTTGAAGATGTAGGTTTTGATACGTATCACCACACCATGTTCGAAATGCTGGGTAACTGGTCTTTTGGCGATTATTTCAAAAAAGAAGCCATCAACTGGGCTTGGCAGTTATTGACAGAAGTTTATAAAATTCCAAAAGAAAATCTTTATGTTTCTGTTTTTGAAGGAAGTAAAGAAGATAATGTTCCGTTTGACCAGGAAGCCTGGGATATCTGGAAAACTCTAATTGATGAAGACCGAATTATTCTTGGAAACAAAAAAGATAATTTCTGGGAAATGGGTGACCAAGGACCATGCGGACCTTGTTCTGAAATTCATGTTGATTTACGTCCGGAAGCTGAAAAAGCTTTGGTTTCAGGAAAGAGTTTAGTGAACAATGATCACCCGCAAGTAGTTGAAATCTGGAATAATGTATTCATGGAATTCAACCGTAAAGCAGATGGTTCTCTTGAAAAACTTCCAGCGCAACACGTAGATACCGGAATGGGATTTGAGCGTTTGTGTATGGCTTTACAAGGGAAAACATCAAACTATGATACCGATGTTTTTACACCGCTTATTGAAAAAGTTGAGCAGATTACAGGTTTAAAATATACGTCTGATGAAGTTAAAAACATCAGTGAAGAACAAAACAAAACTAACATCGCAATTCGTGTTGTGGTAGATCACGTGCGTGCGGTTGCTTTTGCAATTGCAGACGGACAATTGCCATCTAACACGGGAGCGGGTTATGTAATTCGTAGAATTTTGCGTCGTGCTATTCGTTACGGATTTACATTTTTGGGAACCAAAGAACCTTTCATCAATAAACTGGTAGAAGTTTTGGCCAACCAAATGGGAGAATTTTTCCCGGAAATCAAATCGCAACAACAATTGGTTACCAATGTAATTCGTGAAGAAGAAGCTTCTTTCTTAAGAACTTTAGATCAGGGATTACAATTGCTGGATAATGTAATTGCAGAAACTAAAGGTCAAGAAGTTTCGGGAGCTAAAGTTTTTGAATTGTACGATACTTTCGGTTTTCCAAAAGATTTAACAGCTTTGATTTTAAAAGAAAAAGGATTCTCTTATAATGAAGAAGAATTTGAAGTAGAATTACAAAAGCAAAAAGCGCGTTCCCGTGCTGCTTCTGAAGTTTCTACAGAAGACTGGAACGTTTTGATTCCTGGGAATGTGGAAACATTTGTTGGTTATGATAAAACAGATAACGAAGTAAAAATTACCCGTATCAGAAAAGTAGATTCTAAAAAAGATGGTATTTTGTACCAAATCGTTTTAGACAATACGCCGTTTTACCCAGAAGGAGGAGGACAAGTTGGAGATAAAGGAACGCTAGTTTCTGCAAATGAAACGATCGAAATCATCGATACCAAAAAAGAAAACAATTTGATTTTGCATTTTGCAAAACAACTTCCGGAAAATGTAGAAGCAGGTTTTGTGGCAAAAGTAAATACCGATTTAAGAACTTCGACTTCTAAAAATCACTCGGCTACGCACCTGATGCATTTGGCTTTGAGAAATATTTTGGGAACGCATGTGGAACAAAAAGGTTCGTTGGTAAATCCTAATTACTTGCGTTTTGACTTTTCTCATTTCAGCAAAGTTTCTGATAAAGAAATCAAACAAGTTGAAGCTTCTGTAAATGCTCAGATTGAAGCGCAATTGCAATTAGTTGAACACAGAAATATTCCGATTAAAGAAGCTTTGGATAAAGGTGCAATGGCTTTATTTGGAGAGAAATACGGAGATAATGTTCGTATGATTGAGTTTGGTGACAGTAAAGAATTATGTGGTGGAATTCACGTAAAAAATACTGCTGAAATCTGGCATTTCAAAATTATTTCTGAAGGTGCTGTTGCAGCTGGAATTCGTCGTATCGAAGCAATTACTGGTGATGCAGTGAAGAATTTCTATATAAATCAGGAAAATACATTAGCAGAAATAAAAGAAACACTTAAAAATCCGCAGGATATTTTAAAATCTGTTACTTCACTTCAGGACGATAATGCTAAACTGAAAAAGCAAATTGAGCAATTGCTAAAAGAAAAAGTAGGCGCATTAAAATCGGAATTAGAAAAAGATTTCCAAGAAGTAAATGGGATACATTTCCTTGCTAAACAAGTAGATTTAAGCATGGCTTCGACGAAAGATTTAGCAGCTGCATTAGGAAGTTCAAAACCGGATTCGTTCGTGTTTTTAGCTTCTGTAGAAGATGGTCAGCCTAATATTCACTGTTATATTGCTAAAGAATTAGTAGCTGCTAAAAACTTAAACGCGAATGCTGTAATTAAAGAATTAGGAAAATATATTGAAGGAAATGGAGGAGGACAACCTTTCTTTGCTTCCGGAAAAGGTAAAAATGCAGAGGGGATTCAACAAGCTTTAGCAAATGCAAGTCAATTTGTGAAATAAAGGTTTGGTTAAAATTCATTTTTCAAATATTAATATAACAAAGACCCAAAAAAGGAACTTAACTTTTTTGGGTTTTTATTTGAAATGGTTAGGTTTTTTGTTTTAATAGTAGTTCATTTGTAGGAAATTTAAAATAAACAAACCTACAAAAATGAAAAAAAAATTATGCTTATTTGGTGCTTTAATTTTACTACTGGCTTCTTGTACCAATGATTCTTCTGAAGAAAATTCGCTTTTGCCTAAAAAGCAAATATACACGTATGGCTCTCAAACTGGTGAGAACACTACTACAACGTATTCTTATACTGGAAACAAAATTGATAGTTTAAATTATGATGACGGTACTAAAATAGTATTTACTTATACAGGGGATTTAATAACGAAAGCAATTTATACCGAAGATGGTGAAGATAATTCAACGACTACAACATTTGCGTATGAAAATAATAAATTAAAATCTTTTCTAGAGGTTTCACCAAACTCTTCAAGTAGAAAGAAGACATACACTTATAATACTGATGGAACAATTTCGACCATTACAGTTTTAATTAATCCAATTACACAGCAAGAGATACAAGATTCATCCAGTATATTAACTTTAGATGCTAATGGTAATATAATTAAAGCTGAATTTAATGATTTCGTAAATACAGTTGAGTATGACAATAAAAATAATCCTTTTAAAAGTATAACAGGATATACTTTCTTATTAGATTCAGGTATTTTTGATCAGGAAGCTAACTCGGTTAATAACATATCAAAAATAACAGAAAATACAGGAGGAGTTGTGAATGGCACTTTTACGTATAAAAACACATATAATTCGGATAACTATTTAATTAAATCGGTACAGGGTGACGAAACATATGAGTACATTTATTAAATAAAAAGACTGTTATTAAAAAGCAAAAGCCCTTTCATGAAAGGGCTTTTGCTTTTTAATAAAGAAGAAAATTTCAATTTAAAAATAGAATATTCTATTTTTAAACTATTTTCTTTCCCCAATCTGCTGGCGCCACATAGCATAATACAAACCTCTTTCTGCAATTAAATCATCGTGTTTTCCCTGTTCAATGATTTTTCCCTGTTCCAAAACAAAAATTCTGTCAGCATGCATTACTGTAGACAAGCGATGGGCGATTAAAACCGTGATTCTGTTTTGATCTGAAATATTTCTAATTGTAGCATTGATTTCTTCTTCTGTAATAGAATCCAAAGCAGAAGTTGCTTCATCAAAAATCAATAAATTCGGATTTCTTAAGATAGCTCTTGCGATTGATAATCTTTGCTTTTCTCCTCCTGAAACTTTTATTCCGCCTTCTCCTATAGTGGTATTTAAACCATCTTCGGCACGAACTAATAATTTTTCGCAACTGGCTTTTTTTAATGCATTGTGTAAATCCTCATCAGTAGCATTTGGTTTTACAAACAATAAATTTTCCCGGATTGTTCCCGAGAATAATTGGGCATCCTGAGTTACAAATCCGAGTTGTTTTCTTAAATCGAGCAGGTCAATTTCTGTCGAATCAATATCATTATAAAAAACCTGACCTTCTGCAGGAGTATATAATCCGACTAATAATTTTACCAAAGTTGTTTTTCCGGAACCAGATGGACCAACAAAGGCAACAGTCTGTCCTTGTTTGATTTCGAAATTAATATTTTCAACGGCTATAAATTTAGCGGTTTTGTGCTGGAAACTTACATTAGAGAATAGTAAAGACTGGATTGCCCCAACATGTTTTGGGGTTTTCGGGCGAAATTCTTTTGGAGCATTTAAAAGGATCCTGAAATTTTCCATTGAAACTTTAGTTTCGTTAAGCACGATTATAAAGTTTCCCAATTCCTGTAAAGGTCCAAAAATAAAAAAGGTAAAAAATACCATAGTAAGTAGATCTCCCACAATAATTTTTCCTCCAAAAAGGAAATAATATAATGTAAAAACAACACAGGTCCTTAAAAAATGAACCGTTGTACCCTGAATAAAACTTAAACTTCTGATAAAGCGAACCTTTTCTAATTCAAGCTGCAGAATCTTAAAAGTATTAAGGTTCAGACGCTTTTCTTCCTGATACGTTAATCCAAGACTTTTTACCAATTCTATATTTCTTAAACTTTCTGTTGTTGAACCTGCCAGTGCATTGGTTTGATTCACAATTTTTCTGGAAACGATTTTTATTTTTTTGCCCAGATAAGAACTTACCAAAGCAATAATTGGAGCTGTAACTAAAAAGATAAGTGAAATACGATAATCGATTCGGGCAATATACACGATAACGAATACGAATCCGATAATAGTCTGAAAAATAAGTGAAATCGAAAGTGTAATTAATTTTTCAGAATCAGAACGTACTTTGGTCAGTTTGCTTAAAGTTTCACCGCTTCGCTGATCTTCAAATTCGGCATAAGGCAAATCAAGTGATTTTTTAATTCCATCAGTATACATTTGTGCACCGGTTCGCTGAATTACAACATTGGTAAAATAATCCTGAAAATTTTTGGTAATTCTTGAAATCATTGCCGCGCCAAGTGAGAGTCCCAACCAAAAAGACAATGATTTCATAAAACCATTTACATTTCCGTCATATTTATGCAGACCAACACCGCAGTCCTGCATTAATTTACCTGTAATAATAGAGTCTGATAAACTGAAACAAATGTTTATAGTGGCCATAATCAAAGCAAAAAACAAGAGCATTTTGTGTTTGATTATATAGGAGTATAATAATTTCATGATTGATTGTAATTTATGAAGCTGTAAAAATAGTGAATGCTTTTTTGTAAAATAAAAAGGGAGATAAAAAATAAAATTAAAGTTGATAATTTATTTTTTAGTTGTTGATTATTAAAGATTAAAATCTAGAAAATTCAAAAAAATGATTTATTCAGAATTGACCTGCGTAATTATACGGTATTTTAAGATTTAATTAATTTAGAAAGAGGTATTATGTTTTGTATATTTTTGAAATTTAGATAGTTAAAAAAAGGATTGTATGTTGGTTTAGGTTAATGAATATTTTCTGGTTAAAACAGCTAGGATTATGTTGTTAATTATAGTTTATTTGTAGGAAATATTAATAAATCTAATTTATCAAAAATGAAAAAAATTTTATGCTTATTTAGTGCTTTTTCTGTAGTACTTCTTTCTTCATGTTCTAATGATGATAACAATTCAGATGGAGGGTCATCATCAACAGCATTGCCAACAAAAATTACTTTGACAACTGTAGAAGATGGTGATAAAGGGACACTTGATTATACATTTACTTATGATGGGAACAAATTAAAACAAATTTCACTTTCTGATGCTTCCAGATATGCCTATACTTATACTGATAATCTTATTACTAAAGTAGAATTATATAAATCCGGCATTTTGTTCTCAACTGATGTTTATGCATATGATAATAGTGGTAAATTAACTTCCAGAATAACTACCAGAGCTTTTAGTTCTTACAGCAAGGACAAATTAACTTTTTTATATAATGCAAATGGGACTGTAACTGTTAGTGCATCACAAATAGTAGATGGAGAAGAAGGCGAGTACTACGAATCAACAATCTATACTTTTGCAAATGGAAATATTAGTTCGACAGAAGTTATAGGTGATGATGGATATACTGAGAAAATAACAAGTACTTATGATAATAAGAAAACTCCTTTTGTTAATGTAACAGGATTAAAACAGTTGTTAGATTTAGCTTTAGATACTGATCTTAGTTTTGATTTTTATTCTGTTAATAACACATTAACTAGTAAAACAGTTTATACTGGTGAAGAAGTTGAAACTGTAAATACTACTTTTACGAATAAATATAATTCTGATAATTTTTTAACTGAAACATTTTCAGGAGATAATACTGATTCTTTTAAAGTTCAAATTACTTATTAATAATTTAGAATGCTCAAATCTTATTAGCTTTAATAAGTTATTAAGTGTTTAAATAAATAATTTTATTAAGCCAGATACTTTACGTATTTGGCTTTTTTGTTTATAAGAAATAGGCGAAATTTGTTCTTTAAAATAAATGTCATGCAATTCAGAACCCAAATCCCAATTTCAAAAAGGGACAGCCTAATCGATTATAATTCGAGAATACTTTCTGTTGGTTCTTGTTTTGCAGAAAATATGGCGTCGAAATTTGACTATTTTAAATTTCAAAATCAGACCAATCCATTCGGGATTATTTTTAATCCTGTTTCGATTGAAAAATTATTCAGAAGAATTTGTGAACAGAAATTATTTGAAGAAAAAGATGTTTTTTTTCACAACGAACGCTGGCATTGTTTTGACGTACATTCAGATTTAAGCAATTCGGATAGGGAAGAATTACTGGAAACATTAAATAAAACGATTACCGAAACTCATAAATGGTTAAAAGAAACAACACACCTTATTATTACCTACGGAACTTCCTGGGTTTATAAATACATACAAAGTGATCAAATTGTAGCCAATTGCCATAAAGTTCCGCAAAAGCAATTCACAAAAGAATTATTGGATATAGAAATAATTAAAAAGAGCATTCAAAGTACAATAGTACTAATTCAGAATTTAAATCCGGATATAAATTTCATTTTTACCGTTTCTCCGGTGCGCCACATCAAAGATGGTTTTGTAGAAAATCAGTTGAGCAAATCACATTTATTTACAGCTCTTCATAAAACCATCAACTATCAACGATCAGCCATCAGCTATTTTCCTTCTTATGAAATCATGATGGATGAACTTCGTGATTATCGCTTTTATGCCGAAGATATGCTGCATCCTAACCAAATTGCTATTGATTATATCTGGAAGCTTTTCAGCGAAAGCTATATTTCAGAAACCAGTTTTTCTATTATGAAAGAAGTCGATGAAATTCAAAAAAGCCTTCGCCACAGAAGCTTTAATCCAGAGTCAGAGCAACACAAAAAGTTTCTGGAAAAGTTACAACAGAAGATAAAATTGCTGAATAAAAAATCACCGAATATAAGGTTCTAAAATTTCAAAAATTTTAGGTGTCTAATAAAACCATTTCATTGCTGAATCTTTTTTAGGTAAGAAAATTAACTAATTTACAGTGTAATTTTAGAATAATTGACTGTAATTATGTAAATTGTTAAGATTTAAAAATTACAATTTTGTAAACTGTAAAAATACAGTCTTACAATAGTGCAACTTCAATCTTAATGTGTTTTATTGACATATGAATAAAAAAAACATTCATTATTTAAAAAAAACACTACGTATTCTCTTATGGTGCGTGGGTTCTATAGTTGCCCTTTTATTACTTCTTATCATTTTAATCCAGGTTCCGTCAGTCCAGAATTTTGTTAAGGATAAGGCAATTACTTACCTCCATAGTAAAATTAAAACCAAAGTTTCGTTAGATCACATTTCCATAAAATTTCCAAAAGATGTAGTGCTGGAGGGTTTTTATTTTGAAGACCAGAACAAGGATACTTTATTGGCAGGAAAACGTCTGGAAGTTGACGTTGATTTGTTCAAACTGGTGAGCAATGAACTCGAAATCAATTCGGTTTCACTTGAAAATGTAAAAGCCAATATTTCCAGAAATAAGGATGGTGTTTTTAACTTCGATTACATCATTAAAGCTTTTGAATCAAAAGAGCCAAAAGTGGATGATCCGAATGCCAAACCTTTTCAGATATCTGTTGTAAAAGTCAATCTGGATCATGTAAAATTCAACTTTAAAGATGATTTTTCAAAAAATGATATTGCAGTAAACCTTTCACATTTTGACACAAAATTCAATGCCTTCGATTTAGATAAAATGAATTTTGATATTCCCAAAATTAATCTCAATGGATTAAAATTGGTTTTAAATCAGGAAGCGGTTGAAAAAGCGGCTGAAGTTTCGGTGAAGACGGCTGAAACCATTTCCAAACGAAAAGATTTCAAATTAAAATTAGATAAAATCAGTTTGTCCAAAATTGATATTTTATACGATAATAAAGATTCCAGATTAAATTCCGGAATCCGATTAGGAACCTTAAATTTAACAGTTAATGAAATCGATCTTAATAAACAGCTTTTGGATTTTAATACTTTTGAAATTAAAAATCTTAAAGGAAATTTACGACTGGGTGCAAAAGATAAGCAGATTCAGGCACCAAGCCTCGACACAACCGCAATAAAACAAGCAGGGTGGAAAGTAAAACTGGCCGATGTTGATATACAGAATATAGATTTTAAATTTGATGATATGCAGTCAAAACCTGTTCAAAAAGGGATTGATTACAGTCATTTGGATTTGGATAAATTCAATTTGAAAGCTGATGAATTATATTATGCAAACGATACGATTTCAGGAAATATCAAAGCATTGGCCGTTACCGAAAAAAGTGGCTTAACTATTCAGTCTTTAAAAACAGACTTTTTCTACGGTCCAAAAAATGCATCCCTGAATAATTTATACGTAAGAACGCCTCAAACGCTGGTTAAAGATAAAATCAAGGTGACTTATAAATCTATTGCTTCGCTAAAAAAAGACCTTGGAGATCTGTCTGTTGATGCTAATTTAAATCAGTCCAAAATCGGATTTAAGGATATTTTGCTTTTTGCCCCTGATTTGCAGAAGCAAAATCCGTTTAAAAGTAATCCAAATGCAATCTTGTATCTAAACACACGTATAAACGGAAAAATAAAAGACCTGAACATTCCAAAGTTGGAAATGAGCGGAATCGGAACTACTAGAGTTTCTCTTTCGGGGAAAATAAAAGGACTTCCGGATGCTAAGAAATCGTATTATGATCTGGATATTAAAAATCTTTCAAGTACATCAAAAGATATCAATACGTTTGTACC
This sequence comes from Flavobacterium flavigenum, assembly GCF_027111255.2. Lineage (NCBI taxonomy): Bacteria > Pseudomonadati > Bacteroidota > Flavobacteriia > Flavobacteriales > Flavobacteriaceae > Flavobacterium > Flavobacterium flavigenum. The sequence goes on from NZ_CP114285.2 coordinate 4,156,851, forward strand.
AGCCGGAACAATTCCGAAAAACATTCAGCTGCCATCACAAATTAATTTAAAAGGGAAATTTAAAGGTTCAGTTCAGAATTTTAAAACCAATCTGGCTTTAAACAGCAGTTTCGGTAATGTAAAAGTTGACGGTATATTTGATCAGCGTGTAAAAAACCGAGAGCGATACGATGCTTCTGTAAGCCTTGAAGAATTTGATTTAGGAAGATTAATCAAAAATGATTCAATTGGAAAAATTACGTTTAAAGCGAAAGTAAAAGGAACCGGTTTAGATCCAAAAACAGCAAATGCAGCGATTGATGGTTTAGTACAGAAAGCCGTTTTTAATAGATATACTTACAGGGATTTAAATTTAAAAGGAAATATAGAAAATGGATCTTTTGCTGTGAAATCTGGCATGAAAGATCCAAATCTGAATTTTGATTTAACAGCAAGCGGTGATACAAAACAAAAATACCCAACCATAAAACTAAAACTTAATCTCGATATTGCCGATCTGGAAAAACTGAATCTTCATGCCGGACCAATGAAACTCCGTGGAAATGTGGATGCTGATATTGCCAATAGCAATCCGGATTATCTAAACGGAAAAGTGTTTCTTTCCAATATTCAGATCTTGCAAAAAGAAGAACCAATTGTTCTGGATTCCATCAGAGTTTTGGCTTTTGCCGATAAAGACAGTAATTCGATAAAAATAGCATCCCAGTTTTTAAAAGCCGAAGTAGTAGGGAAATATAAACTGACAACCCTGACCACGGCAATTAAAAAGTCAATTTCTAAATACATTGATCTTAAAAATCCGAAAGTAAATGCAGAATCTGACGAACAACGTCTTGCTTTTACCTTAAAAGTAGATAATGATCCTGTATTATTTAAACTAATTCCGAAACTTACAGGTTTAGAGCCTTTAACGATTACTGGAAACTACAATAACCAAACAGATTCACTTCAGGTTAAAGGGACTATACCGAGAATTGTTTATGCAGAGAATACTATTTCTGGCGGAAAAATAAATATTCAAGCAAAAGAAAATGCTTTAGAATATTCGGTCTCTGTAGCTACGATAGAAAGCGGATCGTTAAAAATTCCGTTTACGAGTTTATCAGGAAAAGTAGAAGAGAATATTCTGGATTATGCACTTGAAGTAAAAGATGCAAAAGACAAACAGCAATATTTTGTTGGAGGTGAATTTAAGGTCGAAAATTCTAAAAACATCTTTAAAATAGATGCTGAAAATTTTGTATTGAATTATGATAAATGGAATATTGATCCGGAAAATGCAATTGAATTTGGAAAAGATCAATTGTATGTTAATAAATTTTTTCTGGAAAATGCCGGAAATGAATTGAAGATTCAATCAGAGGGAACTCAAAATAATGCTCCAATTGAAGTTGATTTTGTGAATTTCAAAATCGAAACCATCATGAATATTGTTAAAAAGGACAAATTACTGATGCAGGGTCTTATTAACGGAAACGCTATTGTCGAAAATGTTATGACAAATCCAATTTTTACTTCTGATCTAAAAATTGATGATTTTACTTTTAAAGGGCAAAAAGTAGGCGATTTAGAAATAAAAGTAAACAATAAAACAGCTAATGTCCTTGCTGCAAATCTACAGTTAAGTGATGAAGACAATGATGTAAATCTTACAGGTGATTATGCCATTAAAGGAGGGACTTTTGATTTTGATGTAGCAATAAACAAACTTAATATAGAGAGTATTCAGGGATTCAGCATGGATAATATTTCTGAAGGGAAAGGATATTTGTCAGGAAATTTTAAGGTTCAGGGTACTACGGCTGCTCCTAAAATTAACGGAGAACTTAGTTTTAACGACGCTGCTTTCCGTGTAACACAGTTGAATTCTTATTTTAAAACCGATCAGGAAAAAATCACTTTTGATAACGGTACCATCACTTTTGATAAATTTACATTTCAGGACGAAAATGATAATGAATTATCGCTGGACGGAACTATCCAATCACCTGATTTCAGGAAATATAATTTTGCATTAAATATTACGGCTAATGATTTCAGAGCTATAAATTCTAAAGCTGCTGACAATAATTTATTTTACGGGGATTTGTTCCTTGATACAAAACTGAATGTAAAAGGGACACTTGAAAACCCTGTAATTGGCGGTACAATCAAAGTAAATAAAGACACGAAGTTTACGGTGGTTTTGCCACAATCAGATCCGTCTATTGCGGATAGAGAAGGTATTGTGGAGTTTGTTGATGAAGACAATCAATATTTGAGACAAACTGCTGAAATGGAACAAAAACTAAATCAGTCAGAATTGCTAGGAATGGATGTTAGTGTTGATATTTCGATTGATAAAGAAGCTGAACTTACCCTTGTTATTGATAAAGGAAACGGTGATTATCTGAATTTAAAAGGCGAAGCGCAATTGACAGGCGGAATTGACCCTTCCGGAAAAACAACTTTAACAGGGAAATATGAATTTACGGATGGTGCGTACGAAATGAATTTCAATATGATCCGTAGAAAATTTAATATTCAAAAAGGAAGTTCTATTATTTGGAACGGTGAGCCTACAATGGCAACTTTAAATATTACGGCAATCTATAAAGTAAATACAGCGCCAATTGATTTGCTCGAAAATCAGTTAGGAGGAGCAAACCAAACCGTTAAAAATACCTACAAACAAAAAATTCCGTTTCAGACTTTATTGAAAATGAAGGGCGAATTATTGAAACCGGAAATCACATTTGACATTATTCTTCCGGATGGGAATTATGATGTGTCAGCTGATATTGTTACAGCTTCGCAGGCAAAACTGGAGCAATTGCGACAAGAACCGGCCGAGTTAAATAAGCAGGTTTTTGCACTCTTATTACTAAATAGATTTATTGGTGAAAATCCGTTTGCAAGTGAAAGTGGTGGTACAAATGCAGAATCATTAGCCAGACAGAGTGTGAGTAAAATCCTTTCGCAGCAATTAAATGATTTTGCCGGAGAATTAATCAGTGGTGTGCAATTGGATTTTGATTTGGAATCTACAGAAGATTACACAACGGGAAGTATGGAAAACAGAACTGACCTGAATGTTGGAGTTTCTAAAAAACTATTAGATGACCGATTGAAAGTTACCGTTGGCAGTAGTTTTGCAGTTGAAGGAAAGGAACGTGCCAACGAAGAAAGTACCAATATTGCCGGAGACGTTGCTTTGGATTATCAGCTTACTAAAGATGGCCGGTATATGCTCAGGGCTTATCGAAAAAACGAATATCAGGTAGCGGTTGAAGGTCAGGTGGTTGAAACGGGAATTGCTTTTATCATTACGATGAGCTACAATAAATTCCGTGAACTTTTTCACAGAAGTGCGAAGGAAAAGGAAATAATCCAGGAAGAAAGAATTCGTAAAGAAAGAAAAAAGCAAAAAGACCAAGAAGCAAAAGAAAAAGAGAATCTGGACGAAGAAAATAAAATTGAAGGGAATGAAATTAAAACATAAAAATGTGCGGAACAGGTATGCGGAATATTTTGTTGTATTGTCCCTGTTTTTTGTTTTTGGATGCAGCAACACCAAATATCTGCCGGAAGGCGAATTGCTGTACACAGGCGGTTCTGTGAAAGTAAAAGATTCTGTTATTAAAAAGAAAGACAGAAAAGCATTAGAAAAGGAATTAGAAGGATTGCTTCGTCCAAAACCCAACAAACAATTGCTGGGCCTTCGACCTAAATTATGGTTCTACAATATTGCAGGAGAACCTAAAAAAGAGAAAGGGTTTAGATATTGGCTTCGAACAAAAGTCGGGGAAGAACCTGTACTTTTTAGTAAAGTAGATTTGGATTACAATGCTTCAGTTTTAAGAAATTTTGCTGAAAATAAAGGCTATTTCAAAACCCGGGTAAGTGCAGATTCTACAGTTCGAAATAAAAGAGCTACTGCAGAATATATTGTAGTCCCCAAAAAAAGATATATAATTAAAAGTGTTACTTTTCCTGATGATTCTTTGCCAATGTCAAGAATCATCGGCAGATCAAGCCGAAGAAGTTTATTGAAAGTTGGGAATCCATATGATCTGGATGTTATAAAAGCAGAAAGAGAAAGAATTGATGCAAGGCTTAAAGAACGAGGATATTATTATTTTAATCCGGATTATATCCTGGCTAAAGTAGACAGCAGTAAAGGAGATCACGAAGTAAAAATTAGATTAGTGATAAAAGATGATGCGCCGCCAAAGGCACTTACTTCTTATAAAATCGATAAGATTTTTGTTTATCCTAATTTTTCTATCTCCAAAGACAGTGTCAAATATAAGTCTGAAGATATCGTGCAGTACAAAGATTTTACAATTATTGATACAGCTCGTACTTTTGAACCGAGGGTTTTTGACCGGACGATATTATTTAAAAAGGGGGATTTGTACAATCGAAAAGATCATAATCTTACTTTAAACCGATTTGTAAATCTGGGAACTTTTAGTTTTGTAAAAAACGAATTTAAAGTTTCGGATAGTTTGCCAAAGACTCTGGACTCTTATTACTATTTAACGCTTTTACCAAAAAAATTCATTCGTGTTGAGGTATTAGGAAAAACAAACTCTGCAAGTTATACCGGAAGTGAAATTAATGTCAATTGGAATAACAGGAATTTATTCAGGGGCGCGGAATTATTGACTGTTTCTGTTTTTGGCGGAGCTGATTTTCAGCTTTCAGGAGCTAATAATGGTAAAAATATATACAGATTAGGAACAGAAACCAGTTTGACCTGGCCAAGATTTATTGTGCCATTCTTTCCTATTCAGGGTTCCAGTGAATATATCCCAAGAACAAAAGCTGCTTTAAGATATGAATATCAAAACAGGACGCAATTATATGCTTTGAATTCATTTAAAGCTTCATTTGGTTATTTATGGAAAGAAAACATCCGTAAAGAACATCAGCTAAATCTGCTTGATGTTACTTATGTAAGTCCAAATCATGTAACACAAGAATATCTGGATGATATCCTGAAAGATGAAGCATTAGGAAGGGTAATTGAAAAGCAATTGATTTTTGGGCCAACATATTCGTATACGTATACCAATACGATGCAAAAACGTAAAAAAAATACTTTTTACTTTAACGGAGAATTAGATTTAGCCGGAAATATAACAGGTTTGCTTTCAGGTGCAAATGCAAAAAAGAACGATACGAAAGAAATTTTTGATGTTCCGTTTAGCCAATATGCGAAGATCAAAACTGATTTCAGGCATTATTTAAAATTGAGTAAAGAAAGCGAATTGGCCAGCCGGGTTCTTGTAGGACTTGGATTGCCATACGGAAACTCAACTATTTTGCCAACCTCAAAACAGTTTGTGGTGGGAGGAACTAATAGTATCAGGGCTTTCAGGGCGAGATCGCTTGGGCCAGGAAGCTATTTGAATACAATAACAACAAATAATTATCTTCCGGACCAGTCAGGAGATTTGAAATTAGAGTTTAGCACAGAATATCGTGCTAAGCTTTTTAGTATTGTGCGAGGAGCCGCATTTGTTGATGCTGGAAATATTTGGCTTGTCAACGCAGATCCAAATAAACCAGGTGCAGAGTTTTCTAAAGATTTTATGAAAGAAATTGCGGTAGGAGCAGGTGTTGGTCTTCGATTTGACGTGTCATTTTTTATTTTAAGAACAGATTTGGCACTTCCATTAAGGAAGCCCTATTTGCCTGAAGGAGAGCGTTGGGTAATTAAAGATATTGATTTTGGAAGCGGCTCATGGAGAAAAGACAATCTAATTTTGAATATTGCTATTGGTTATCCTTTTTAATAAAAATATCGACTATGATCCTTTTACAATTATTTACATTGAAATTTATACAAAGGAATAAACTTTATTATAAAATCTAAAAACTTTTTCTAAAACCTGACTTAATGAAATAATTTTCTTTTAATAAATTTTAAAATTGTAATATTAGTACTATTTTTAGTATTTTTAGAGTATTGTAAACAATATTAAAGTCGAATAAAATGAAAGAAGATTTTCTTCATTATCTCTGGAGGTTTAAAAAATTTGATACCCTGAATTTAAAAACGGTAAACAAGGAAGAAGTTACAATTATCAATACAGGAAATTACTTAGAACTTGCAGGGCCTGATTTTTTTAATGCTCAAATAAAAATAGGAGATCAAAAATGGGCTGGAAATGTTGAAATACATTTAAAAGCTTCTGACTGGTATTTGCATCTTCATGAAAAGGACAAAGCTTATGAAAATGTAATATTGCATGTTGTCTGGGAATATGATGCTGATATTTACAGACAAAATAACGCAGAGATCCCAGTATTAGTTTTAAAGGATTATGTATCTCCGGAAACTATTTTAAATTACAACAAACTAAAATCTCCGAAATCATGGATTTATTGTGAAAAACAAATCGCCCATGTACCGGGATTTGTTTTTAAAAACTGGCAGGAACGCTTGTTTTTTGAACGTCTGGAAAGGAAATCACAAGCTATTTATGATTTGCTTAAAGAAACAAATCAGGATTGGGAAGCGGTATTGTTTTGTTTATTAGCGAAGAATTTTGGTTTGAATACCAATGGAAATGCATTTCTGCAATTAGCTAAATCAATTCCTTTTTCAATTATCCGAAAAGAAAGTTTTGAACTTGAAAATCTTGAAGCTTTATTTTTTGGTACAACTGGTTTGCTGGATATAGATAAAGAAGATGTTTATTTTAAGGATTTGAAATTCAGGTATTTTTATCTGTTGCATAAATATCAAATCGAAAAAGTGTATGTAGAACCGGTTCAGTTTTTTAAGCACAGGCCAGATAATTTCCCTACAATTCGTCTTTCGCAGTTAGCTGCTTTATACCATCAGTACCAAAACTTGTTCTCTAAAATAATAGAGTTGAAATCTATCAATAGTATTTATAAATTATTTGATGTCTCAACCAGTTTGTACTGGAAAAATCATTATCAATTTGATAAAGAAAGTCTGAAGAAAACAAAATCATTATCGAACTCATTTATAGATTTATTGGTCATAAATACCATTGTCCCTTTACAGTTTGCTTATGCTAAAACGTTGAATGAATCGGTAGCAGAAGATTTAATTTCTATTTTGGATGGCATATCTCCTGAGAAAAATTCCATCATCGAAAAATTTAATTCATTTGGCATCACATCTCAAAATGCCTTTGAAACACAATCTTTATTACAGCTAAAAAGTCAATATTGTGATGTTAACGGTTGTATGAAATGTGCTGTCGGTATGGAATTGTTAAAAAGCAATTAGAATTAGAAATATGTCAATTGTAAAATTTTGTATTTTTGCATAACTTATTACTTCAAAAATGTCATTGATTTTAAAACTGAAATTCTTTTTCGAAAAATACGGTTTTCATGTTTCTTCCAGATTAGCGGATAAACTTGGAATGCGTGTTACAAATGTCCGTCTGTTTTTTATTTATATCTCGTTTGTTACAGCTGGTTTGGGCTTTGGGGTTTATCTTACCCTTGCATTCTGGATTAAGCTGAAAGATTTAATTCGGGCAAAAAGAACATCGGTTTTTGATTTATAAACAATCAAATTTATGCTATAAAAAAAGGATTATAAAGCATCGCTTTATAATCCTTTTTTTTATCTGAATAATATTCTTATCCGGGATTATTCAATTTACTGTTTTTCTTACCATATATAAAGTAAACAAGAATTCCTAGTGCCATCCATATGACAAGCCTCGCCCAGCTTTCGTTTGGCAACGAATACATTAAGGCAAAACAAATAACAATACCAGCTATAGGTACAAAAGGAACCCACGGAGTTCTAAAAGCTCTGGGTGCATCAGGCATTTTTTTACGCATAACCATAACACCGATACAAACCAACACGAATGCTAATAAAGTTCCGATACTTACCATATGGCCCAAATCACTAACAGGAACAAGACCTGCAAATAAGCTAACAAATACTAAAAAGAAAAGATTTGTTTTCCATGGAGTACGAAATTTTGAATGGATTTCGCTAAAGAATGGAGGAAGTAAACCGTCTTTACTCATCGTGTAAAAAACACGGCTTTGTCCCATTAACATTACTAACATTACAGAAGTATAACCAGCTAGTATAGCGATAATTAAACCGGTCTGCAAAAAGTCATATCCAGTTACAGCAAAAGCAGTAGCTGCAGGTTTTGCATCACCCGCAAATTTATAATAAGGTACAAGTCCGGTCATAACATGAGAGAATAGTACATATAACAAGGTGCAGATTATTAATGAACCCAAAATACCAATCGGCATCCCTTTTTGAGGATCTTTAGCCTCTTGTGCAGCAGTTGAAACGGCATCAAAACCAATAAATGCAAAGAAAACTGTACCGGCTCCTGCTGCAATTCCTGACCATCCAAATTTTCCGAATACTCCTGTGTTTTCAGGAATGTAAGGAGTATAATTAGTTGTGTCAATAAATTTCCATCCTAAGACTATAAATATAATAACAACTGCAACTTTTACCACAACTAATATATTATTTAAAGTGGCTGATTCTTTTGTTCCTTTAATTAATAATAAAGAAAGTAATGAAACAATAAAAATGGCGGGTAAATTGACAATTCCTCCTTCAATCACTGTACCATTACTTAATGTAAGGGTTTCCCATGGTGAACAAATTAAGTCAGGGGGAAGATGAATGTTAAATTTTGCCAATAGTTCCAGCAGGTATCTCGACCAGCTAACGCCCACGGTTGCCGCTCCTAAAGCGTACTCTAAAACTAAGTCCCACCCAATTATCCAGGCCATAAATTCTCCCATCGTGGCATAAGAATAGGTATAGGCACTACCTGCAACCGGTATCATCGAAGCAAATTCAGCATAACACAATCCTGCAAATGCGCAGCCTATTGCAGCTAAAATAAATGATAATGTTACCGCCGGACCAGCATGGTCTGCAGCTGCAATTCCTGTTAGTGAAAATAGCCCTGCTCCAATAATTGCTCCAACTCCAAGTGCAACAAGCGAACGTGAAGATAAGGTTCTTTTTAATCCTTTTTCAGATTCGGATGCTTCACCAAGCAATACCGAAAGAGGTTTAGTTTTCCAAATTGACATATATAATATTGGTTTATTGTTATTAAGCTTCAAATGTATTGTTTTTTGTAAAAAATAAAAACAATTATGTTCTTTTAAGTTATAAAATATTTAATTTTTAGTTAGAAACTGTAAAAAAAGTTCCTATAAATCTTCAAAGCTTTATATTATTAGCAAATTGATTAATAAAATCTTTTATCACAAAATAAAATAATCGTATTTTTCTTATAAAATTATAAATTATATTTGTTTGATAAAATATTATAAAAAATGAACTTTAGAAGTATTATAAAAGAGTTAAGTTATACAAGCCAACAACGAAAAGGGATTTTTTTTCTTTTTATTTTGATTATTGTTTTACAATTGTTTTACTTTTTTTCTGATTTCAGTCAGCCTCAAAAAGTAAATGCAGAAGAACAGAATTGGCTGGCTTTGCAATCAGAAGTTGATTCATTAAAACAGCTTAAGCAAGGCTATAAACCTAAAATCTATCCTTTTAATCCAAATTTTATTTCAGATTATAAAGGATATAAACTTGGAATGTCATTAGAGGAAATTGACAGGCTTTTAGCTTTTAGAAAACAAAATAAATACGTCAGTTCTGCTGAAGAATTTCAGAAAGTGACTAAAGTTTCAGATTCTTTATTAGGTGCTATTTCGCCTTATTTTAAATTTCCGGATTGGGTGCAGAATAAAAAGACTTTTATAAATTACAGTAAAGAACCTGTATCACAAACATTCTCTAAAAAAGAAAAACTAACTGTTTTGGATATTAATCAGGCAAGTCAGGAAGATTTAATGAAAATTAAGGGAATTGGTGAAGGATTATCACTCCGAATTTTAAAACAAAAAGAAAGCCTGGAAGCTTTTGTTTCTATGGAACAGATAAATGATGTCTGGGGACTTTCTCCAGAAGTTATAACTGAATTAAAAAAGTATTTTAGGGTTTCTTCTTTCCCGCCAATTAAAAAAATCCCTGTAAACGATGCTTCTTTAAAAGAATTAGCTCAATTTCCATACTTTAGATATGCGTTGGCAAAACAGATTGTAACCTACAGGAGCATGAACGGAAATATTAAAAATATTGAGGATTTGATAAATATTAAAGGCTTTCCCATTGAAAAAGCAAATATAATTGGTTTATATTTGGAGTTCTAAAAACAGATCACAAATGAATTTTGATTATAATGAAACGCAATCCATGATTGCGCAGTCTATAAAAGATTTTGCCGAAAAAAACATAAGACCTTATATAATGGAGTGGGACGAAGCACAAGTTTTTCCAGTTCCATTGTTTAAGAAATTAGGAGAAATGGGATTTATGGGAGTTCTGGTTCCTGAAGAATACGGAGGATCTGGTTTAGGATATCATGAATATGTAACCATAGTCGAAGAAATTTCAAAAGTTGATCCTTCAATAGGATTGTCGGTAGCGGCACATAATTCGTTATGTACGAATCATATTTTGACTTTTGGTAATGAAGAGCAAAAGAAAAAATGGCTGCCAAAACTTGCAACAGCAGAACATATTGGTGCATGGGGACTGACAGAACATAATACAGGTTCTGATGCAGGCGGAATGAATACGACAGCTGTTAAAGATGGGGGTTTTTGGATTGTAAACGGAGCAAAAAACTTTATAACTCATGCGATTTCAGGCGATATTGCTGTTGTAGTGGTTCGTACGGGAGAAAAAGGCGATTCAAAAGGAATGACTGCTTTTGTATTTGAAAAAGGTATGCCGGGATTTACTTCAGGGAAAAAAGAAAATAAATTAGGAATGCGTGCCAGCGAAACAGCTGAACTGGTTTTTGATAATTGTAGGGTGCCAGATGCAAATAGATTAGGTGAAGTAGGGCAGGGATTTGTGCAGGCTATGAAAATATTGGACGGAGGAAGGATTTCAATTGGAGCTTTATCACTCGGAATTGCAAAAGGGGCTTACGAAGCCGCTCTTAAATATTCGAAAGAAAGATATCAGTTTGGACAGCCAATTAGTAGTTTTCAGGGAGTTTCATTCAAACTAGCTGATATGGCAACAGAAATTGAAGCTTCTGAACTGTTATTGCACAAAGCAGCTTTCTTAAAACAAGAGCATAAACCGGTTACAACATTAGGTGCAATGGCGAAAATGTATGCATCGGAAGCCTGTGTAAAAATCGCAAATGAAGCTGTTCAGATTCACGGAGGTTATGGTTATACAAAAGATTTTCCTGTAGAGAAGTTTTATCGGGATTCGAAGTTGTGTACCATTGGTGAAGGTACGACTGAGATTCAAAAATTAGTTATTTCCAGAAATTTGTTGAAAGGATAAAGATGATTTAAACTTTTGTCTTTAGCTTTGTTCTTTATTTCTTTTTAAAATAATTTATAATTTATAACTCATAATTAATAATTAATACATACTTTTGCAGCCTTAACGAAAGGAGGTGTCTATATTATGTTAATTATACCAATTAAAGACGGAGAAAATATCGATAGAGCATTAAAGCGCTATAAAAGAAAATTTGATAAAACAGGAACTGTTCGTCAACTAAGAGCACGTACTGCTTTTATTAAGCCTTCTGTTATCAAAAGAGCTCAGATTCAAAAAGCGGCTTACATTCAAAACTTGAAAGATAGTTTAGAGAGTTAGTATATAGCTTTTGTAAAATAATTACCGTTAGTCATCAAAATAAATTAACTTTGATGCTAACGGTTTTTTTTATGCTTAATTTTTTAAGTTATGTAATTGTTTGAAAAAGATATTCTGTTTCTTATGAAGTCAAATAAAGATGCTTTTCGTGATTATCTTCAGCTGGAGAAAAAATATTCGGCACATACTGTTAATGCTTATTTGAATGATATTTTATTTTTTGAGGTGTATAATAAAACTCACTTTGATCAGGATGGTATTGAAGATGTGAATTACAGTCAGATCAGGAGTTGGATTGTTTCTTTAGTGGATGAAGGGGTGTCAAATGTTTCTGTTAATAGAAAAATGGCTTCCTTAAAGTCTTTTTATAAGTTTCTCTTAAAAACAAAACAAATAGAGGTTAGTCCAATGCTGAAGCATAAAGCGCTGAAGACTCCTAAAATTATTCAGATTCCATTTTCTGAAAAAGAATTAACTGATTTGATGCAGGAAGTTGGGGTTCCGGTTGGTTTTGAAGAAGTGAGGGATAAGTTAATTGTGGATCTTTTCTATACAACAGGGATGCGAAGGGCGGAATTGATACATTTAATGATGGTTAATGTAGATTTGTCTTCAAATGTGGTTAAGGTTTTAGGTAAAAGAAATAAAGAGCGTATTATTCCGGTTTTGCCAATCATTGCTGAGCAGTTTAAAATGTACCTTCGTGAGCGTTCTGCTGTTGAGGGAATAGTAGATGGTGATTATTTTTTTATTTCTAAAAAAGGGTTAAAATTAAGCGAATCTTTTGTGTATCGTCTAATAAATTCATACTTTAGTAGGGTCTCTGAAAAGGTAAAAAAGAGTCCACATGTGCTTCGGCATACATTTGCGACTCATTTATTGAATAACGGGGCAGATTTAAATTCAGTTAAAGAATTATTAGGACATTCTAGTTTGGCGTCTACGCAGGTTTATACTCATAATAGTTTAGCAGAGCTTAAAAAAGTATATGCTGGCGCACATCCAAGAAGTAAATAATGGTTCTGAAATGTTTAACCCTAAAATTAGTATTATGAAGGTAGATGTTCATGCCGTTAACTTTACTGTTGACAGAAAGTTGGTAGATTTTATTCAGGAAAGAATGGATAAGTTAGAAAAATATTACGATCGGGTTGTCTCGGCAGACGTTTTTTTAAAAGTTGAAAGAACAAGTGACAAAGAGAATAAAGTTGTTGAGATTAAGATCAATGTTCCTGGAGATGAATTTTTGGTTAAAAAACAATGTAAGACTTTTGAGGAAGCGGTTGAACTTTCGGCAGAATCATTAGAGCGTTTATTGGTAAAAAGGAAAGAAAAGATAAGAGCGCATATATAATTGAAATTTTTTTTCGAAAAATGTTTTGATACAAAGATAAAATAGCTACATTTGCAGTCCGTTAGAAATAGCGGACTTTTTTATTGTATTCGCCGATGTAGCTCAGCTGGCTAGAGCAGCTGATTTGTAATCAGCAGGTCGTGGGTTCGAGTCCCTCTATCGGCTCAGAATATTTCAAATGCGATTTGAAATTAGTTCTTTAGAATAATGAGATTTTAAAAAATTAGGGGAGATACTCAAGCGGCCAACGAGGGCAGACTGTAAATCTGCTGTGTGAACTTCGCAGGTTCGAATCCTGCTCTCCCCACAAATGAATTTTAGATGGTTTTTCAGGTTTTGATTGTAATTAAACAAAATGCTGAAGTGAAACTTTTAAATCAAGGATTCTGCCGGTGTAGCTCAGGGGTAGAGTGCTTCCTTGGTAAGGAAGAGGTCTCGGGTTCAAATCCCGACATTGGCTCAAGTAAGTAGGAAATTGAAAATTAATATATAACTAAGATTAAAAATTAAGTAAAATGGCAAAGGAGAATTTTAATCGTTCCAAACCGCACTTAAACATAGGTACAATTGGACACGTGGATCACGGAAAAACTACATTAACTGCTGCAATTACAAAAGTATTGTCAGATGCTGGTTACTGTCAAGCAAAATCGTTTGATCAAATCGATAACGCTCCAGAGGAGAAAGAAAGAGGTATTACTATTAATACATCACACGTAGAGTATGAAACTGCTAACCGTCACTACGCTCACGTTGACTGTCCAGGTCACGCGGATTACGTAAAGAACATGGTTACTGGTGCTGCTCAGATGGACGGAGCTATCTTAGTAGTTGCTGCTACAGATGGTCCAATGCCACAAACTCGTGAGCACATCCTTTTAGGTCGTCAGGTTGGTATTCCAAGAATCGTTGTTTTCATGAACAAAGTGGATATGGTTGATGATGCTGAGTTATTAGAACTTGTTGAAATGGAAATTAGAGATTTATTATCTTTCTACGAATATGATGGAGATAATGGTCCTGTAGTTCAAGGTTCTGCTTTAGGAGGATTAAACAATGATCCAAACTGGGTACCTAAAATTATCGAATTAATGGAAGCTGTTGATGCTTGGATCGAAGAGCCAGTACGTGACGTTGCTAAACCATTCTTGATGCCAGTTGAGGACGTATTTACAATTACAGGTCGTGGAACTGTTGCTACAGGTCGTATTGAAACTGGAGTTGCTAACACTGGAGATCCTGTTGAAATCATTGGTATGGGAGCTGAAAAATTAACTTCTACAATTACAGGAGTTGAGATGTTCCGTAAAATCCTTGACAGAGGTGAAGCTGGAGATAACGTAGGTTTATTGTTAAGAGGTATTGATAAAGCTGATATCAAAAGAGGTATGGTTATTATTAAGCCAGGTTCAGTAAAACCACACGCTAAATTCAAAGCTGAGGTTTATATCTTGAAAAAAGAAGAAGGTGGACGTCATACTCCATTCCACAATAACTACCGTCCACAGTTTTACGTACGTACAACTGACGTAACAGGAGTTATTTCTTTACCAGCAGGTGTAGAGATGGTAATGCCAGGTGATAACTTAACTATTGAAGTTGCTTTATTAAGCCCAATCGCTATGAACGTAGGTTTACGTTTTGCTATCCGTGAAGGTGGTAGAACAGTTGGTGCTGGACAGGTTACTGAAATCGTAGAGTAATTCTATTAAAATAAAATAAAAAGCCAGTGATTATTTTTTAATCACTGGCTTTAATTACGGGCGTAGTTCAAGGGTAGAATAGCGGTCTCCAAAACCGTTGATGGGGGTTCGAATCCCTCCGCCCGTGCAATAAAAAATATATCAAATGACTAAAGTTACGAATTATTTATCAGAGGCTTTCGAAGAGTTGAAGTCAAATGTTACTTGGCCTGCCTGGGCTGAGGTTCAGAAATTGACAATTGTTGTGGCCGTTTTTTCGATCCTGTTCGCTTTGGCGACTTGGGGAGTAGACGAATTTTTTGCAAAAGCTTTGGCTGGATTTTTTAACTGGTTAAAAGGATAATTTTTTTGTGATGGCAGATAATAATGTGAAAAAATGGTACGTAGTTAGAGCGGTTAGTGGTCAAGAAAATAAAGTAAAAGCTTATATTGAGACTGAGATTGCGAGATTAGGTATGGAGGATTATGTTTCTCAGGTCTTAGTTCCTACTGAAAAAGTAGTTACTGTAAAAGATGGGAAAAAATCATCTAAGGATAAAGTATATTTTCCTGGATATGTTATGATCGAAGCTAACTTGGTTGGTGAGATTCCTCATATTATTAAGTCTATTACTAGTGTTATTGGATTTTTAGGAGAAATTAAAGGAGGAGAACCTGTTCCTTTAAGACTTTCTGAAGTAAACCGTATGTTAGGTAAAGTGGATGAACTGGCTGTAAATACAGATACAAGATCAATTCCATTCAGTTTAGGAGAAACAGTAAAAGTGATCGATGGTCCTTTTAATGGTTTCAATGGTATGGTTGAGAAAATCAATGAAGAAAAGCGTAAACTTGAAGTTATGGTTAAGATTTTCGGAAGAAAAACTCCATTAGAATTGAGCTTTATGCAAGTTGAAAAAGTATAATTTTGTTACATCTATAATATCCACTGTAATCGCTTCCAAATGATTATAGTGTTAAATTTTTAAAAAATGGCTAAAGAAATTAGTAAGGTAGTTAAACTACAAGTTAAGGGAGGTGCTGCGAACCCGTCGCCACCGGTTGGACCTGCTTTAGGAGCTGCTGGGGTTAATATCATGGAGTTTTGTAAGCAGTTTAATGCTAGAACTCAGGATAAACCTGGCAAAATTTGTCCAGTGCAAATCACTGTGTACAAAGACAAATCATTTGATTTTGTTGTTAAGACTCCTCCAGCTGCAGTACAGTTAATGGAAGCAGCAAAGCTAAAGTCTGGATCAGGTGAACCAAATCGTAAAAAAGTAGCTAGTGTTACTTGGGATGTTATCAAAGCAATTGCTGAAGATAAAATGGTAGATTTAAATGCATTCACAATCGAATCAGCAATGAGTATGATTGCAGGAACTGCTAGATCTATGGGTATAACTGTATCAGGAGAAGCTCCTTTTTAATTAAGAGAAAGAAATGGCAAAATTGACAAAAAAGCAAAAAGAGGCTGCTTCAAAAATTGAAAAGAACAAATTGTACTCTTTAAAAGATGCTGCTGCATTAATTAAAGTGGTTGCTTCTGCAAAATTTGATGAGTCTGTTGATATCGCAGTACGTTTGGGTGTAGATCCAAGAAAAGCGAATCAAATGGTAAGAGGTGTAGTTACTTTACCTCACGGTACTGGAAAAGATGTTAAAGTATTAGCATTGGTTACTCCGGATAAAGAAGCTGAGGCTAGAGAAGCTGGAGCGGATCATGTTGGTCTTGATGATTACTTACAAAAAATTAAAGACGGTTGGACAGATGTTGATGTAATCATCACTATGCCAGCTGTTATGGGTAAATTAGGTCCATTAGGTCGTATTTTAGGACCTAGAGGTTTAATGCCAAACCCTAAAACAGGTACTGTAACTATGGATGTTGCAAAAGCTGTTGCAGAGGTAAAAGCTGGTAAAATTGACTTTAAAGTTGATAAAACTGGTATCGTTCACGCAGGAATTGGTAAAGTTTCTTTTGGAGCTGAGCAGATTGTTGACAACGCACACGAAATTATTCAAACATTAATAAAACTTAAACCAACTGCTGCTAAAGGTACATACATTAAAGGTATCCACCTTACAAGCACTATGAGTCCTGCGATTGCATTAGACCCAAAAGCAGTATAATTGGTAGTTAAAAATTTTTAGTATGACTAGAGAAGAAAAATCAATCGCGATTGAAAATTTAACTGCGCAGTTAGCTGGTACAAATATCATTTATGTATCTGATATTTCTGGTTTAAACGCAGAAACAACTTCAAACTTACGTAGAGCTTGTTTTAAAGCAGGTATCAAATTAGAAGTTGTAAAGAACACTTTGCTTGCAAAAGCAATGGAAGCTTCTGCTAATGATTATGGTGATTTACCTACAGTATTGACAGGTAACAGTGCTATATTTATTTCTGATGTTGCTAACGCACCTGGAAAAATTATCAAAGATTTCCGTAAGAAATCTGATAAGCCAGTTTTAAAAGGAGCTTACATCAATTCTGAAATATACATTGGAGATAATCAATTAGATGCATTAGCTACAATTAAATCTAAAGAAGAGTTACTTGGAGAACTTATTGGATTATTACAATCTCCGGCTCAAAGAATTATTTCTGCTTTACAAAACAAATTCGCTGGTAGCGAAGAAGAAGCTGAAGCATAATAATACAAACAGAGAGAATTTAGTTTCTCTGTTGCCTAATTAGCGCACAATAAACAAAATATAATTTTACAAATCATTTTAAACGATAGAAAAAATGGCAGATTTGAAACAATTCGCAGAACAATTAGTTAACCTAACAGTTAAAGAAGTTAACGAATTAGCAACAATATTAAAAGACGAGTATGGTATCGAGCCTGCTGCTGCAGCTGTAGTAGTTGCTGCTGGTGGTGGAGAAGGTGCTGCTGAAGAAGCACAAACTGAATTTACAGTTGTATTGAAAGAAGCTGGTGCTTCTAAATTAGCAGTTGTAAAATTAGTTAAAGAACTTACAGGTTTAGGTCTTAAAGAAGCTAAAGATGTAGTTGATGGTGCTCCAAGTACTGTTAAAGAAGGTGTTTCTAAAGAAGAGGCTGAAGGTCTTAAAAAATCATTAGAAGAAGCTGGAGCTGTAGTTGAATTAAAATAATTCAACTCGGTTTTAAGAACTAGGTTTAGGTCCTGAGTTAACACTCAAAGGCCTAAACCATTTTTCGTATAATAAAATACATTAAATTTTATTATCAAAATAGTTTAATATACGAAAGAGTTTTTGATCAATACGAAGAAAAAAAATTGAACTGAAATTTCAGTTTATTTTTAAAGATGTATTGGTTTTAAAAAGAAAGTATAAACTAAGCAATGTGTTTTACACAAAAAAATTACTTTTTTTTAATCAAAATTTTGTCCATTGATGATAACAAATCAGACTGAAAGATTGAATTTTGCCTCTACAAAAAACATTCCTCAATATCCGGATTTTCTAGATGTTCAGGTAAAATCGTTTAAAGATTTCTTCCAATTGGAAACCAAATCTGACGAAAGAGGCGACGAAGGGTTGTACAATACCTTCATGGAAAATTTCCCAATTACAGATACCAGAAATAACTTTGTATTGGAGTTTCTTGATTATTTTGTAGATCCGCCACGTTATACTATTCAAGAATGTATAGAGAGAGGTCTTACTTATAGTGTGCCTTTAAAAGCTAGGTTGAAACTATATTGTACAGATCCGGAACACGAAGATTTTGAAACAATTGTGCAAGATGTTTATCTTGGAACAATTCCTTACATGACTCCAAGTGGTACTTTTGTAATCAATGGTGCCGAGCGTGTTGTAGTATCTCAATTACACCGTTCTCCAGGGGTTTTCTTTGGACAGTCATTCCACGCAAATGGAACTAAACTTTATTCTGCCAGAGTAATTCCTTTTAAAGGTTCCTGGATAGAATTCTCTACAGATATCAACAGCGTAATGTACGCGTATATCGATAGAAAGAAAAAATTACCTGTAACAACTTTATTCCGTGCAATCGGATTCGAAAGAGATAAAGACATCCTTGAGATCTTCGACTTAGCTGAAGAAATTAAAGTTTCTAAAACTGGTATTAAAAAATATATTGGAAGAAGACTTGCTGCGCGTGTTTTGAACACATGGCATGAGGATTTCGTTGACGAGGATACTGGAGAGGTAGTTTCTATCGAGCGTAACGAAATCATCCTTGATCGTGATACTATTATCGACAAAGATAATGTTGAAGAGATCATCGATTCTAACGTAAAATCTATTTTGTTACACAAAGAGGATAACAACCAAGCAGATTATGCTATTATCCACAATACGTTACAAAAAGATCCAACAAACTCTGAAAAAGAAGCTGTTGAGCACATTTACCGTCAGTTGCGTAACGCTGAACCGCCTGATGAGGAAACTGCTCGTGGTATTATAGATAAATTGTTCTTTTCTGACCAACGTTACAACTTAGGTGAAGTAGGTCGTTACAGAATGAACAAGAAATTGAATTTAGATATCCCTATGGATAAGCAAGTGCTTACCAAAGAAGATATCATTACAATTGTAAAATATTTGATCGAGTTGATCAACTCTAAAGCAGAGATTGATGATATTGATCACTTATCAAACCGTCGTGTTAGAACAGTTGGAGAACAATTGTCACAACAATTCGGTGTTGGTTTAGCACGTATGGCTAGAACTATTCGTGAGAGAATGAACGTTAGAGATAACGAGGTGTTTACACCAATCGATTTGATCAATGCTAAAACATTATCATCGGTTATCAACTCTTTCTTTGGTACTAACCAGTTGTCTCAATTTATGGATCAAACGAATCCATTAGCTGAGATTACACACAAAAGAAGATTATCTGCACTTGGACCAGGTGGACTTTCGAGAGAGAGAGCTGGTTTCGAGGTTCGTGACGTTCACTATACGCACTACGGACGTTTATGTCCGATTGAAACTCCAGAGGGACCAAACATTGGTTTGATTTCATCTCTTGGTGTTTACGCGAAAGTAAACGGAATGGGATTCATCGAAACACCTTACCGTAAAGTTACTAACGGTGTAGTTGATTTAGAAAGTACTCCGGTTTATTTGAGTGCTGAAGAAGAAGAAGGTAAAATGATTGCTCAGGCAAACATTGAAATGGATGAAAATGGTAAAATTACGGCTAGCAATGTTATTGCTCGTGAGGAAGGTGACTTCCCGGTTGTTGAGCCAAATGTAGTTCATTATACAGACGTTGCTCCTAACCAGATCGCTTCGATTTCTGCATCTTTAATTCCTTTCCTGGAGCATGATGATGCGAACCGTGCGTTGATGGGATCTAACATGATGCGTCAGGCGGTTCCTTTGATTCGTCCTGAAGCGCCGATTGTTGGTACAGGTTTAGAGCGTCAGGTAGCTTCAGATTCAAGAGTATTAATCAATGCTGAAGGGCATGGAACTGTTGAATACGTTGATGCTAACATTATTACTATTAAATACGATCGTACAGAAGACGAAAGAATGGTTAGTTTTGATGCTGATGAGAAAACATACAACTTAATTAAATTTAGAAAAACCAATCAGGGTACTAGTATTAACCTGAAACCAATCGTAAGAAAAGGTGACAGAGTTGTTCCTGGACAAGTATTGTCTGAAGGATATGCTACTCAAAATGGTGAATTAGCTTTAGGTAGAAACTTAAAAGTTGCGTTCATGCCATGGAAAGGGTACAACTTCGAGGATGCGATTGTAATTTCTGAAAAAGTAGTTCGTGATGATATTTTTACTTCTATCCACGTTGATGATTATTCATTAGAGGTTAGAGATACTAAGTTAGGAAACGAAGAGTTAACAAACGATATTCCTAACGTTTCTGAAGAAGCTACTAAAGATTTAGATGAAAACGGTATGATCAGAATTGGAGCAGAGGTTAAGCCTGGTGACATTTTGATCGGAAAAATTACACCAAAAGGAGAATCAGATCCAACTCCAGAGGAGAAATTGCTTCGTGCAATCTTCGGGGATAAAGCTGGTGATGTAAAAGATGCTTCATTAAAAGCTTCTCCATCTTTACATGGTGTAGTTCTTGACAAAAAATTATTTGCAAGAGCCGTTAAAGATAAACGTAAACGTACTCAGGATAAAGATGCTTTAGGAGCTCTTGAAATGGAGTTTGAAACTAAATTTGTTGAATTAAAAGACAGATTGGTTGAGAAATTATTCCTGATCGTGAACGGAAAAACATCTCAAGGTGTAATGAACGATTTGGGTGAAGAAGTTTTACCAAAAGGTAAAAAATACACTCAAAAAATGCTTTACGCAGTAGAAGATTTTGCTCACTTAAGCAAAGGTCAATGGGTTGCTGATGATGCTACTAATAAAATGGTTAATGATTTAATTCATAACTATAAAATTAAGCTGAACGACTTACAAGGAGCTTTAAGAAGAGAGAAATTCACTATTACAGTTGGAGATGAATTACCATCTGGTATCTTGAAATTAGCTAAGATTTATATTGCTAAGAAACGTAAGTTGAAAGTAGGGGATAAAATGGCGGGTCGTCACGGTAACAAAGGTATTGTTGCAAGAATCGTTCGTCATGAAGATATGCCTTTCTTAGAAGACGGAACACCAGTAGATATCGTATTGAATCCACTTGGGGTACCTTCACGTATGAATATTGGTCAGATTTATGAGACTGTTCTTGGATGGGCTGGTATGAACTTGGGTAGAAAATTTGCTACTCCAATTTTTGATGGTGCTTCTTTAGATCAAATCAATGCTTTGACAGATGAAGCGAACGTACCACGTTTCGGACATACTTATCTTTATGATGGTGGAACTGGGGAGCGTTTTGCACAAAAAGCAACTGTGGGTGTAATTTACATGCTTAAATTAGGACACATGGTTGATGATAAGATGCACGCACGTTCTATCGGACCATACTCATTGATTACGCAACAGCCACTTGGAGGTAAGGCTCAATTTGGAGGTCAGCGTTTTGGAGAGATGGAGGTTTGGGCACTTGAGGCTTATGGAGCTTCTAGTACACTACGTGAAATCTTAACTGTTAAGTCTGATGACGTTATTGGTAGAGCAAAAACTTACGAGGCTATCGTTAAGGGTGAAACTATGCCAGAACCAGGTTTACCAGAATCATTCAATGTATTAATGCACGAATTGAAAGGTCTTGGATTGGATCTTCGTTTGGAAGAATAAATAAAAGTTTTGTAGTCAGTCTCATTTATTAATGGGACTGATTACTCATTTATATCAGTTTTTAAAGATTTATACCCGTAACCCGTTCCGATTTTTTATAACAATGCAAGCCATTTTATAACTAGCACTTCAAATAACAGTTTGAGGTTTAGAGAAGTAACCCGAGGTAGTAGCGAATGATTAACTCTTTTCTTTTAAAGAGTAGATTATAAATCTAAAATCAATTTTTTAATTGCAATAAATCAATAGTAAAAACTATGATGAATAACAGAAACAATAAAGATAAGAATCCAGTAAAAAGATTTAACAAAATCTCTATTGGATTGGCTTCACCAGAATCTATCTTGAAAGAATCAAGAGGAGAGGTTTTAAAGCCAGAAACTATTAACTATAGAACGCACAAACCAGAGCGTGACGGACTTTTCTGCGAAAGAATCTTCGGACCAGTAAAAGATTTCGAATGTGCTTGTGGTAAGTATAAAAGAATTCGTTACAAAGGTATCATCTGTGACCGTTGTGGTGTTGAAGTTACTGAGAAAAAAGTACGTCGTGACAGAGTAGGACACATCAACCTTGTTGTGCCAATTGCTCACATCTGGTATTTCCGTTCTCTTCCAAACAAAATTGGGTATATCCTTGGTCTTCCATCTAAGAAATTAGATATGATTATTTACTACGAAAGATACGTAGTAATCCAGGCTGGTATTGCTAAAAATGCAGATGGAGAATCTTTACAAAGATTAGATTTCTTAACTGAAGAAGAATACTTAAACATTTTAGATACTCTTCCACAGGAAAACCAATATTTAGATGATTTAGATCCTAATAAATTTGTTGCCAAAATGGGAGCAGAGTGTATTATGGATTTATTAGCTCGTATTGACTTAGATGCTTTATCTTATGAATTAAGACATAGCGCTAACAATGAGACTTCTAAACAAAGAAAAACTGAAGCTTTAAAAAGATTACAAGTTGTGGAGTCTTTCCGTGAGTCTAACTTAAACCGCGAAAACCGTCCAGAATGGATGATTATGAAAGTGGTTCCAGTTATTCCACCAGAATTACGTCCACTTGTGCCACTTGATGGAGGTCGTTTTGCAACTTCAGATTTGAACGATTTATATCGTCGTGTAATCATCCGTAACAACCGTTTGAAAAGATTAATGGAGATTAAAGCTCCAGAAGTTATCTTAAGAAACGAAAAACGTATGCTACAGGAATCTGTAGATTCATTATTCGATAACACACGTAAAGCTTCTGCTGTTAAAACAGAATCAAACAGACCATTAAAATCATTATCTGACTCTTTAAAAGGTAAACAAGGACGTTTCCGTCAAAACCTTTTAGGAAAACGTGTGGATTATTCTGCTCGTTCGGTAATTGTCGTTGGTCCTGAGTTAAAATTATATGAGTGCGGATTGCCAAAAGATATGGCATCTGAGTTATATAAACCTTTCGTTATCCGTAAATTGATTGAAAGAGGTATTGTTAAAACAGTAAAATCTGCTAAGAAAATCATTGACAAAAAAGAGCCAGTAGTTTGGGATATCCTTGAAAACGTAATTAAAGGTCACCCGGTATTACTTAACCGTGCTCCTACTTTGCACAGACTTGGTATTCAGGCATTCCAGCCAAAATTAATTGAAGGAAAAGCGATCCAGTTACACCCATTAGTATGTACGGCTTTCAACGCCGATTTCGATGGTGACCAGATGGCTGTTCACTTACCATTAGGACCAGAGGCTATTTTAGAAGCACAATTATTAATGTTGGCTTCTCACAATATCCTGAACCCTGCAAATGGTGCTCCAATTACTGTACCTTCTCAGGACATGGTCTTGGGTCTATATTACATGACTAAAGAGCGTATTTCTACAGAAGATCACAAAATTTTAGGTCAGGATTTAACTTTCTATTCTGCTGAAGAAGTAAATATTGCATTAAACGAAGGAAGATTAGAATTAAATGCTCGTGTAAAAATCCGTGCAAAAGATTTTAATGAAAACGGAGAGCTAGTGTACAAAATCATCCAAACAACTGCAGGACGTGTATTATTTAACGAAGTAGTACCTGAAGCAGCTGGATATATCAACGACGTATTAACTAAGAAAAACCTTAGAGATATTATTGGACACATTTTAAGTGTGACTGATGTACCTACAACGGCAGCTTTCTTGGATAATATGAAAGATATGGGCTATAAATTCGCATTTAGAGGAGGTTTATCATTCTCTTTAGGTGATATTAGAATCCCAGAACAAAAAACTAAATTGATTGCAGATGCCAGAGAACAAGTTGAAGGTATCTCAACCAACTATAACATGGGTCTTATTACCAATAACGAGCGTTACAACCAGGTTATTGACGTATGGACTTCTGCGAATGCACAGCTTACTGAGTTAGCAATGAAAAATATTAGAGAAGACCAGCAAGGTTTCAACTCTGTATATATGATGCTTGACTCTGGAGCGAGGGGTTCTAAGGAGCAGATTCGTCAGTTAACAGGTATGCGTGGTTTGATGGCTAAGCCTAAAAAATCTACTGCCGGTGGTGGTGAGATTATTGAAAACCCGATTCTTTCTAACTTTAAGGAAGGTCTTTCAATCCTTGAGTACTTCATTTCTACTCACGGTGCTCGTAAAGGTCTTGCGGATACAGCTCTTAAAACAGCCGATGCTGGTTACTTGACAAGAAGACTTCATGACGTTTCTCAAGATGTTATTGTTAACATCGAGGATTGTGGAACTCTTAGAGGTGTTGAAGTATCTGCATTGAAGAAAAATGAGGAAATCGTTGAATCATTAGGAGAGAGAATTTTAGGACGTGTTGCATTACAAGACGTTATTAATCCTCTTACTAACGAAGTAATGGTTAAATCTGGAGAGCAAATCACTGAATCAATCATGAGAACAATAGAAGCTTCTCCAGTTGAAAAAGTAGAGGTTAGATCTCCATTAACTTGTGAAGCTACAAAAGGTATTTGTGCTAAATGTTACGGTAGAAACTTAGCTACTGGTAAGATGACACAAAGAGGTGAAGCTGTCGGAGTTATTGCAGCTCAGTCTATTGGTGAGCCAGGTACACAGTTAACACTTCGTACGTTCCACGTTGGAGGGGTTGCCGGAGGAATTTCTGAAGAATCTAGTATTGTTACAAGATTTAACGGTAGATTAGAAATTGAAGATTTAAAAACAGTAAAAGGAGAAGACAGCGAAGGAAACTCTGTTGATATCGTGGTTTCACGTTCAACTGAATTGAAATTGGTTGACGAGAAAACAGGAATTGTTTTAAATACGCATAACATTCCTTACGGATCTAGTATTTTTGTTAATGATGGAGATACTGTTGCAAAAGGAACTGTAATCTGTAAATGGGATCCATATAATGGTGTAATTGTTTCTGAATTTACTGGTAAGATTGCTTACGAAGATTTAGAGCAAGGACAAACATTCATGGTTGAAATTGATGAGCAGACAGGTTTCCAGGAAAAAGTAATTTCTGAAGCCAGAAACAAAAAATTAATCCCAACTTTATTGGTTTACGGTAAAGAAGGTGAATTGATTCGTTCATACAACTTACCGGTTGGAGCTCACTTGATGGTTGAGAATGGCGAGAAAATTAAGGCTGGTAAAGTCTTGGTTAAAATTCCGCGTCGTTCTTCAAAATCTGGGGATATTACAGGAGGTTTACCAAGAATTACAGAGCTGTTAGAAGCTCGTAATCCTTCTAACCCAGCTGTAGTTTCTGAGATAGATGGTGTTGTTTCTTTTGGAAAAATCAAAAGAGGTAATCGTGAGATCGTTATCGAATCTAAATTTGGTGATGTTAGAAAATATCTTGTAAAATTATCAAGTCAAATCCTTGTTCAGGAAAATGACTTTGTAAGAGCCGGTGTTCCATTGTCTGATGGTGCTATTACTCCGGATGATATCTTAAGAATTCAGGGACCTGCTGCTGTTCAACAGTACTTGGTAAATGAAATTCAGGAAGTTTACCGTTTACAAGGGGTAAAAATCAACGACAAGCACTTTGAAGTTGTTATTCGTCAGATGATGCGTAAAGTAAGGGTTCAGGATCCTGGAGATACTTTATTCTTAGAAGACCAATTGATTCATACTAAAGACTTTATTGTTCAAAATGATAAGTTATATGGAATGAAAGTGGTTGAAGATGCCGGAGATTCTTCTGTATTGAAACCAGGTCAGATTATTACACCTCGTGAATTGCGTGATGAAAATTCATTATTGAAACGAAATGATAGAAATCTTGTAGTAGCAAGAGACGTAATTACAGCAACTGCAACGCCAGTTTTACAAGGTATTA
The DNA here is from genome assembly GCF_027111255.2 of Flavobacterium flavigenum. Classification (NCBI taxonomy): domain Bacteria; kingdom Pseudomonadati; phylum Bacteroidota; class Flavobacteriia; order Flavobacteriales; family Flavobacteriaceae; genus Flavobacterium; species Flavobacterium flavigenum. The sequence continues at coordinate 4,183,092 of NZ_CP114285.2, forward strand.
CAAGAGCTTCGTTACAAACTAAATCATTTATTTCTGCGGCTTCATTCCAGGAGACAACGAAAGTACTTAACGAAGCTGCAGTAGCTGGTAAAGTAGATGACTTAGAAGGATTAAAAGAAAATGTAATTGTTGGTCACAGAATTCCTGCGGGAACTGGTATGAGAGAATACGATAATACTATTGTAGGATCTAAAGACGATTACAATGAAATGATGGCAAATAAAGAAGAGTATATTTATTAATTCTTATCAATTCCCTCTTTTTCAAAAGAGGGAAATTGAAAAAATATTCAAGTTATGAGTAATCCGAAACAACAAGAGCAAATTAATATTGAGTTAGACGAAACTATTGCAGAAGGAATTTATTCCAACCTTGCAATCATCAATCACTCATCATCTGAATTTGTTTTAGATTTTGTAAATATTATGCCGGGTACTCCTAAAGCAAAAGTAAAGTCAAGAATTGTACTGACGCCACAACATGCTAAAAGATTATTAAGAGCTATTGGTGAAAACATTCATCGCTTTGAAGCAGCTCATGGCGAAATCAAAGAAACTGAACAAGCGCCAATTCCGCTTAATTTTGGTCCGGCAGGACAAGCATAAAGTTTTAAAGCTCCAGAAATGGAGCTTTTTTTATTGATAAATTCATAAAAAGTGTATTTTGTCTGATTTAATTTACTTTCAACGAATATGTTTTAATACATTGTTTTTTAATTCTAATTTTGACTTAACATAAAATAAAGAAAATTAATTTTTCCAATAAAAAGTTAATTTAATACTATTAAAAAAGCGCCAACTTTGAAAAGTTGGCGCTTTTTGATTATATAAGACGATCACATATTTATTCAAATTCAGATGTAAAAAATAATTTTACATTTGGATATTTGCTTTGGGTCATTTGAATTGTAAAGTCAGAATCGGCTAAAAATACTAATTGTCCATATTTGTCATGAGCCAGAAATTTTTGTTTGATTCTTTTAAATTCTTTAAACTCTTCACTTTTAGGATCATTCGGTTTTACCCAACATGCTTTGTGAACAGGGAAATTTTCATAGGTACATTTAGCACCGTATTCATGCTCTAAACGGTATTGGATAACTTCATATTGTAGTGCGCCAACAGTACCGATAATCTTACGATTATTCATTTCTAATGTAAATAATTGCGCTACACCTTCATCCATTAACTGATCAATTCCTTTATCCAATTGTTTTGCTTTCATTGGATCTGCATTGTTGATATATCTAAAGTGTTCAGGAGAGAAGCTTGGAATTCCTTTGAAACTCATTAATTCTCCTTCAGTCAAAGTATCACCAATTTTAAAATTCCCTGTATCATGAAGACCAACAATATCTCCCGGATAAGAAATATCTACGATTTCTTTTTTCTCTGCAAAAAAAGCATTTGGGCTGGAAAATTTTAAATTTTTCTTCTGACGAACATGGTAATATGGTTTGTTTCTTTCGAATGTTCCGGAAACAATTTTAATAAAAGCTAATCGGTCACGGTGTTTTGGATCCATATTTGCATGGATTTTGAAAACAAAACCAGACATTTTTTCTTCAGCAGGATCAACCAAACGGGTTTCAGAATCCTTTGGTCTTGGTGATGGTGCGATTGTAACGAAACAATCCAACAACTCGCGAACTCCAAAATTGTTTAACGCAGAGCCAAAAAATACAGGCTGAATTTTTCCGTCTAAATAATCCTGGCGATCAAATTTTGGATAGACTTCATCAATTAATTCTAATTCTTCACGAAGTTTTTCTGCAGCTTTCTGACCAACAATTTTATCTAGTTCCGGATTGTTTTGTACATCAGAAAAAGCAATTGTTTCTTCAATATTTTTACGGCTGTCCCCACTAAAAAGATTGATGTTTTCTTCCCATAAATTATAAATTCCCTGAAAATCATATCCCATTCCGATAGGGAAACTTAGAGGTGTAACTTTTAATCCTAACTTTTGTTCTACTTCATCCATCAAATCAAAAGCATCTTTACCTTCACGGTCTAATTTGTTGATGAAAACAATCATTGGAATGTTTCTCATTCTACAAACTGCAACCAGTTTTTCAGTTTGTTCCTCGACCCCTTTTGCAACGTCAATTACAACAATGACACTGTCTACAGCTGTTAATGTTCTAAAAGTATCTTCGGCAAAATCCTTGTGTCCAGGCGTATCAAGAATGTTGATTTTTTTGTCTTTATAATTAAAAGCAAGAACAGATGTTGAAACCGAAATACCTCTTTGGCGTTCGATTTCCATGAAATCACTTGTGGCTCCTTTTTTAATTTTATTATTTTTTACGGCGCCTGCTTCCTGGATTGCACCTCCAAAAAGTAATAATTTTTCTGTCAATGTTGTTTTACCGGCATCAGGATGCGAGATAATTCCAAAAGTTCTTCTGCGTTGTATTTCTTTTAAAAAGCTCATATTTTATATAAATAGGTTGCAAAAGTACTATTAATTAATGCTATTTAAAAATAAATGCCATTCAGTTTGGTTTAGATGATTTCGTTTTTTTGTTATTTATATTACTCAAATTAATAAGTTGTTTTAATTTATCAGGGTTGTGTATAATTTTTTGTTAATAGTATAGCAGATAGTTGGATTGTGTAATTGAATTGTTATTTTTGTTCGTTATAAGTTGTGGAAACCAGATGCAGTTTTTTCTATTTCTATAATTTTGAAATATTTATTAATTATTTCAGTTTTAAAGAAAACACTAAATAAAGCCTTACATTCAAATTAAATTTAAAATAATGTTATTAAAAAAATTACAGCTAAAAACTATTGATTGCAGGTTAGTACTGACAATATGTTTTTTACTTTTTTTCAGCTCGATTATTTCTGCTCAGGAAGTTATTAAGGATGTTGTAGCTGAGAAACCGGCTGATAAAGCTTCAATCAACAAACAAAAGGTAGATGGTATTATTGCCACGGTTGGGGATTATATTGTTTTAGACTCAGATATTGATAAAGGGTATCTTGAAATTACTTCTCAGGGCGGTTCGGTAAAGGATATTACCAGATGTCAGATGTTAGGGAAGCTTTTGGAAGATAAATTGTATGCACATCAGGCAATTCAGGACAGTATTATTGTTAGTGATGCCGAAGTAAAAAGCATGATGGATGAAAGGCTTACTTACATGATGAGACAGACTGGTGGGGATATCAATAAAATTGTAGAATTTTACAAAAAGAGTTCAGTTGAGGAATTTAAAACATATTTTGCAGATATATTAAAAGAGCAAAAATTATCTTCTGAAATGCAGAAAAAGATTGTTGATGCAGTTGAAATAACGCCAGAAGAGGTTCGTAATTTCTTTAAAAAGATACCAAAAGATGAATTGCCTACTTTTGGAGCTGAAATGGAGGTAGCCCAAATAGTGGTAGAACCTAAAGTCTCAAAAGAAGACAAGCAAAAAGTGATTGACAGATTGAATTCTATTCGAAAAGATGTTTTAGAAGGTTCAAGTTTTGCTACAAAAGCTGTACTGTATTCTCAGGATCCGGGGTCTTCACCTAATGGAGGTTATTATAAAATGACCAGAAAAACACCTTTTGTCAAGGAATTTAAAGATGTCGCTTTTAGTTTAGCGGAAGGGGAAATTTCAGATCCTTTTGAAACACAATACGGATACCACATTATAATGGTTGATAAAATAAAAGGGCAAGAAGTAGAATTGCGTCATATTTTAATTTCGCCAACAGTTTCAGAAACAGCTTTAAAAGAAGCAAAAGAAAGAATTACAAACATCAGAAATAAGATTGTAAATAAGGAAATTTCTTTTGCAGATGCTGCCAGAACTGAATCTGATCAAAAAGAAACAAGAGCCAACGGAGGTACTTTAGTTAATCCAAATACTCAGGATACGCGTTTTGAACTTACAAAAATGGATGCAACGTTATACAGTCAGGTTTCAAATTTAAAAGACAATGAAGTATCTCAGCCACTTTTGGATACAGATGATAAAGGGAAAAAAACATATAAATTAATTACTGTAACAAACAGAATTGATTCTCACGTTGCAGATTATGCAAAAGATTACACTAAAATCAAAGAATTAGCATTAAAAGAAAAACAAATCAATGCCATTGCAAAATGGTTTGATACAAAAATCAAAGACACCTATATTAAGATTATTGGCGAATACAGAGATTGTACCTTTACTAATAATTGGTTGAAAAAATAATTTTTATTAAATAAAGAAAAGAGTTAGTTTTATGAATTCATAGAGCTAACTCTTTTTAATTTAAAATATATTCATAAATGTCTGACGTAGCAGCAATTCATAATTTAGTTCAAAAAAGAAACGAATTAAAAACCGAGATAGCAAAAATCATTGTAGGGCAGGATGCCGTTGTAGATCAAATTTTACTTTGCATATTTTCAGGAGGACACGCACTTTTAATTGGGGTTCCTGGTTTGGCGAAAACTTTAATGATTAATACTTTGTCTCAGGCTTTGGGGCTGGATTTTAAAAGAATTCAGTTTACACCGGATTTAATGCCTTCGGATATTTTAGGAAGTGAAATTCTGGATGAAAACCGACAGTTTAAGTTTATCAAAGGACCGATTTTTTCCAACATCATTCTAGCTGATGAGATCAACAGAACTCCACCAAAAACTCAGGCTGCATTATTAGAAGCAATGCAGGAACGGTCTGTAACAATTGCTGGGCATAACTATAAATTAGATTTACCTTATTTTGTATTGGCGACCCAAAACCCAATTGAGCAGGAAGGAACATATCCTTTACCGGAAGCTCAGTTAGACCGTTTTATGTTTGCTATAAAATTAGAATATCCAACATTCGAAGAAGAAGTTCAGGTTGTTAAACAAACTACTTCAGATGTGAAAACTAAAATAAATCCGTTGTTTACAGCTCAGGAGATAATAGACTTCCAGCATTTGATCCGTAGAATTCCAGTAGCAGATAATGTCATTGAATATGCAGTGACACTTGTTAGTAAAACACGTCCTGATAATAGCCTGACTAATGATTTTGTTAAAAATTATCTGGATTGGGGAGCAGGCCCAAGAGCTTCTCAAAATTTAATTTTAGCAGCCAAAGCACATGCTGCTTTTAACGGCAAATTTTCACCCGATATTGAAGATGTAAAAGCAGTGGCAACCGGAATCTTACGTCACAGGATTATCAAAAATTATAAAGCAGATGCAGAAGGAATTACAGAAGAAGTAATTATCCAGAAGTTGATGTAAGTAAGATTTAGATTGCATTACTAGCCATGCTGACCAAATCAGTTTGGCTTTTTTGTATGTGAAAATTTCGGATTTTAAATAAGTAGTTTTACTTATAAGAAGAAGCTGGTGATTAAAACTATAACGTTATAAATACTTATTTAGAAGATTTCTTCTTTAAAATAGAAGTGAAAACTGATTTTCTTTATAACATTAAATTTTTACTTTGTTAAAGAAAAGTTTTTAAATTATTGATAATTTATTTTTCGATCCGAAAAATGATTTTTTATCAGTTTTTAAGGCTGATAATTGTTTTTTTGCAATAATAATTTTTAAAAAAGCGCCATACATTATATTTTTTTTAATTCTCAGCTTTAATTCCTAAATTTGCGTGCAAAAAAAATAAAAATACCTATTTATAAAGACTTCTATTATGAATATTTACAAGGATTACATTCAAGAGATTGAAGAAAGAAAAGCCCAGGGTCTTCATCCGAAGCCTATTGATGGTGCGGAATTACTAAGCGAAATCATTGCGCAAATTAAAGATTTAAATAATGAACACAGAGAGGACTCTCTTAAGTTTTTTATTTACAACACTTTGCCTGGGACCACCAGTGCAGCAGGTGAGAAAGCTAAGTTTTTAAAAGAAATCATTCTTGGTGAATCTGAAGTAAAAGAAATTACACCTGCTTTTGCCTTCGAATTATTGTCACATATGAAAGGGGGACCTTCTATTGAAGTACTTCTTGATTTAGCTTTAGGTAGTGATACTGTAATTGCTAAACAAGCGGCTGAAGTTTTAAAAACTCAGGTTTATTTATATGATGCTGATACAGCTCGCTTAGCACAAGCTTACAGCGCTGGTAACACAATTGCAAAAGAAATTTTAGAAAGCTACGCAAAAGCTGAATTTTTTACAAAATTACCAGAAGTTGCTGAAGAAATTAAAGTGGTTACTTACATCGCTGCAGAAGGGGATATCTCTACTGATTTATTATCTCCAGGTAACCAGGCACACTCTCGTTCTGACCGTGAATTACATGGAAAATGTATGATCACTCCTGAAGCTCAGGCAGAAATTAAAGCATTGCAGGCACAGTATCCAGATGCTTCGGTTATGTTAATCGCTGAAAAAGGAACAATGGGAGTTGGATCTTCTCGTATGTCAGGTGTGAACAACGTGGCATTATGGACAGGTAAACAAGCATCTCCGTACATTCCTTTCGTGAACATTGCTCCAATCGTAGCAGGTACTAACGGAATTTCACCAATCTTCTTAACTACTGTTGACGTGACGGGTGGTATCGGTATCGACTTACAAAACTGGGTAAAGAAAACAGATGCAGAAGGAAACGTAGTTCGTAACGAAGCTGGTGATCCTGTTTTAGAAGAAGTTTATTCTGTAGCTACTGGAACTGTATTGACAATCAATACAAAAACTAAAAAATTATACAACGGTGAGAAAGAATTAAAAGATATTTCTAAATCTTTCACTCCTCAAAAATTAGAGTTTATCAAAGCGGGTGGATCTTATGCTATCGTTTTTGGTAAAAAAATCCAAACATTTGCTGCGCAAGCTTTAGGAGTTACTGCTCCAACAGTATTTGCACCAGCTAAAGAAGTTTCTATAGAAGGTCAGGGATTAACTGCTGTTGAAAAAATCTTCAACAAAAATGCAGTTGGTGTAACTCCAGGTAAAACATTACATGCAGGATCAGACGTACGTGTGAAAGTTAATATCGTAGGTTCCCAGGATACTACAGGTTTGATGACTGCTCAGGAATTAGAGTCGATGGCTGCTACAGTTATTTCTCCAATTGTTGATGGTGCTTACCAGTCAGGATGTCACACGGCTTCAGTTTGGGACAAAAAAGCGCAAGCTAATATTCCTAAATTAATGAAGTTCATGAATGATTTCGGTGTTATTACAGCTAGAGATCCTAAAGGGGAATATCATTCAATGACGGACGTTATTCATAAAGTGTTAAATGATATTACAATTGATGAGTGGGCAATTATCATCGGTGGAGATTCACATACACGTATGTCTAAAGGGGTTGCTTTCGGTGCCGATTCAGGAACTGTAGCTTTAGCTTTAGCAACAGGTGAAGCTTCTATGCCAATTCCGGAATCTGTAAAAGTTACTTTTAAAGGAGAGATGAAACAACACATGGATTTCCGTGATGTAGTTCATGCGACGCAATCTCAAATGTTGAAGCAATTTGATGGTGAGAACGTTTTCCAGGGACGTATTATTGAGGTTCATATCGGAACTTTATTAGCTGACCAGGCGTTTACATTTACAGACTGGACAGCAGAAATGAAAGCGAAAGCTTCTATCTGTATTTCTCAGGACCAAACATTAATTCAATCCTTAGAAATTGCTAAGTCTCGTATCCAAATCATGATTGATAAAGGTATGGACAACAAAAACCAGGTTTTACAAGGTTTAATTGATAAAGCAAACAAGCGTATCGAGGAAATTAAAACAGGTGCTAAACCAGCATTAACTCCGGATGATAATGCAAAATACTATGCTGAAGTTGTTATCGATTTAGATTTAATCGAAGAACCAATGATTGCTGACCCAGACGTTAACAATGTTGATGTTTCTAAACGTTATACACACGATACCATTCGCGAATTATCTTTCTATGGAACAGATAAAAAAGTAGATTTAGGTTTCGTAGGTTCTTGTATGGTTCATAAAGACGATTTAAAAATTGTTTCTCAAATGTTACGTAATGTAGAAAAACAAAATGGGGAAGTTAAATTCAACGCACCTTTAGTAGTTGCAGCTCCTACATATAACATCATCGACGAATTAAAAGCTGAAGGTGATTGGGAAATGTTACAAAAATATTCAGGTTTCGAATTCTCAGATGCCTTACCTAAATCTACAGCACGTACAGAATACGAAAACATTATGTATTTAGAGCGTCCTGGTTGTAACTTATGTATGGGTAACCAGGAAAAAGCTGAAAAAGGAGATACTGTATTAGCTACTTCAACTCGTTTGTTCCAGGGACGTGTAGTAGAGGATAGAGAGGGTAAAAAAGGAGAATCTTTATTAGCATCAACACCAGTAGTTGTACTTTCTGCAATTTTAGGAAGAATGCCATCTATCGGAGAGTATAAAGCTGCTGTTGAAGGTATCAACTTAACAAAATTCAAACCAATCTCTACTAAATTATAATAGTAGCAACTTCATAATTTTTAAACGAGGCAATCTAGTAATAGGTTGCCTTTTTTTTTGTTATATTTTGGACTGGTTATTTGCGTGTAATATTCATTCTTTCTTCACTGCGGGTTAAACGCTTGTTATCACTGCTTGATTACCGTTGGATTACTGTTGGATGATTTTTTAAATCAAATTTTTAAGTTGGAGGTGTCAATTATAATAGGTTATTCTAAAAGCTAAATAATTATATTAGATTGATTTTCAATTTATTCCCTTTCAATAAAAATAGAATAGTTTTAAATAATAGTATTAACAATTATTTTAGCATAAACCATAATAAAATCCTTAAATTTAAGCTGATTTACACTAACATAATTAATATATAACTATGGCTTTTGATATTGAAATGATTAAAAAAGTGTATGACAACATGCCTGCCCGTGTTGATGCAGCACGTCAGATTGTTGGTCGTCCACTTACTTTAACAGAGAAAATTTTGTATAACCACCTTTGGGATGGAAATCCAACCAAAGCTTTTGGAAGAGGAGTTGATTATGTTGACTTCGCACCGGATCGAGTAGCCTGTCAGGATGCAACGGCACAAATGGCCTTATTGCAGTTTATGCATGCTGGTAAATCAAAAGTTGCAGTTCCTACAACGGTTCACTGTGATCACCTGATTCAGGCAAAAGTAGATGCTGCTACCGATTTGGCCAGGGCAAAAACACAAAGTAATGAAGTTTTCGATTTCCTATCGTCAGTTTCTAATAAATACGGAATCGGTTTCTGGAAACCCGGAGCCGGAATCATTCATCAGGTAGTACTTGAAAATTATGCGTTCCCGGGCGGAATGATGATTGGTACCGATTCTCATACTGTAAATGCTGGAGGTTTAGGAATGGTAGCGATTGGTGTCGGCGGTGCTGATGCTGTAGATGTTATGTCTGGAATGGCGTGGGAATTGAAATTTCCTAAATTAATTGGAGTTAAACTAACCGGTAAGTTATCAGGCTGGACAGCTCCAAAAGATGTGATTCTTAAAGTTGCCGGTATTCTGACTGTAAAAGGAGGAACAGGTGCTATCGTAGAATATTTTGGCGAAGGCGCAACAGCTATGTCTTGCACCGGTAAAGGTACCATTTGTAACATGGGAGCTGAAATTGGAGCTACAACTTCAACTTTTGGTTACGATGATTCTATGAGCCGTTATCTGCGTTCTACAAACAGAGCAGATGTTGCTGATGCTGCAGATAAAATAGCTTCTTACTTAACAGGGGATCCGGAAGTTTACGCTAATCCTGAAAAATATTTTGATCAGGTTATCGAAATCAATTTATCAGAATTAGAGCCGCACTTAAACGGTCCTTTTACTCCTGATTTAGCGACTCCAATTTCTAAGATGAAAGAAGAGGCCATCAAAAATAATTGGCCATTGCAAATACAGGTTGGTTTAATTGGTTCTTGTACCAACTCATCCTATGAAGATATTTCCCGTGCAGCTTCTTTAGCCAGACAGGTTGCTGAGAAAAACTTAAAAACAAAAGCAGAATTTACAATCACTCCGGGGTCTGAAGTCGTCCGTTCTACAATCGAAAGAGACGGATTTATTGATACTTTTCATAAAATTGGAGCAACAGTTTTTGCCAACGCTTGTGGACCATGTATCGGTATGTGGGACAGGGAAGGAGCAGAGAAAGAAGAAAGAAATACAATCGTTCATTCTTTCAACCGTAACTTCTCAAAACGTGCAGACGGTAATCCGAATACTTTGGCTTTCGTAGGTTCTCCTGAATTGGTAACGGCTTTGGCTATTGCCGGTGATTTAGGTTTCAATCCATTAACAGATAAATTAATCAACGAAGAAGGTGAAGAAGTAATGCTTGATGAGCCAACTGGAGACGAATTGCCGGAAAAAGGTTTCTATGCCGAAGACCCAGGATTCCAGGCTCCGGCTGAAGACGGTTCTGCAGTTCAGGTTGTAGTGAGCCCTACTTCAGAACGTTTGCAATTGTTAGCTCCTTTTGATGCCTGGGATGGTCAAAATATTACTGGTGCTAAATTACTAATCAAAGCATTCGGAAAGTGTACAACAGACCACATTTCTATGGCCGGACCGTGGTTGCGTTTCCGTGGACACTTAGATAATATCTCAAACAACATGCTGATTGGTGCTGTAAATGCATTCAACCAAAAAACAAACTCAGTTAAAAATCAATTGACAGGGCAATATGATGCCGTTCCAGCGGTTGCCCGTGCCTACAAAGCAGCAGGAGTTCCGTCTATCGTTGTGGGAGATCACAATTATGGAGAAGGTTCTTCTCGTGAACATGCGGCAATGGAACCTCGTTTTTTAGGTGTCAAAGCGGTATTGGTGAAATCTTTTGCCCGTATCCACGAAACTAACCTTAAAAAACAAGGCCTTTTAGGATTAACTTTCGCTAACGAAGAAGATTACGATAAAATTCAGGAAAACGATACAATCAATTTTACTGATTTAACGGAATTCGCTCCGGGAAAACCATTAACATTGGAATTTGTTCATGCTGATGGTTCAAAAGATATAATTTTAGCAAACCATACGTACAATGAAGGTCAGATTGGGTGGTTCGTTGCTGGTTCTGCATTAAACTTAATTGCTGCCGGAAAAGCTTAATCTTAAAATTTGATATTAGTTAAGGACGCTCTGTGAACAGGGCGTTTTTTATTTGTAGCTATTCCGGCTGTACGTTTTATCTTTTGTCCCGATAGTTATCGGGACAAAAGGATGCTCCTTCCATCCGGGCTAGAGTTCCCATTTTCACTACAATTTTTATTTAAATTTTATGATTTTACTAAAAAGGGTAACTCACACAAAAACTTTGAATTAGATTCAAAAATATTTTCAGGTTTCTAATTTAAAATAAATTTGTTGTTAAAAAAGGTGTGTTTTTTACTTTAAAAAGTTAAATTCGCATTTTTGGTAATAAAACTTTCTTTTTTGAGTTTAAAATTAAGAAGGGATAGTAGTATAGAAAATTAAAATTCCCCAAATAATGATTTTCAGATTTGTCTTTATATTTTTGCTTTTTTCAGTAAGTGCTTTTTCTCAGGATAATTACATCAGGCATACCATTTCAAAAGGTGATAACCTTTACAATATTGCTAAAAAATACGGTGTTAAGCCAAAAGATATCGCAAACGCCAATCCCGATGCGCCGAAAATTTTAAAATTAAATTCGGTTTTAGTAATTCCCAATTCTAATTCATCTCAGGAAATAAAATCCAATCAAGACGTTGCTCAGACAAATCCCGGTACTCATGAGGTTTTGGCAAAAGAAACACTTTGGGGAATATCAAAAAAATATAAAGTCTCTGTTGAAGATCTGAAAAAAGCCAATCCTTCATTAGAAACGGAAGGGCTTAAAATTGGAAAACAGATTGTCATTCCTTCCAACGGGAATTCAGTAGTGCAGCAGCCGATTGAAAATGCTCCATCAGAATTGGTTGAAGTTTCAAGGGAAGTTATGCCAAAAGAAACAAAATACGCCATCGCGAGGGAATTCGGAATCACCGTAGCTGAATTAGAAAGGCAAAACCCTGAAATCAAAAATAAACTACCTATTGGTTATCAGCTAAAAATTCTTGCTTCCAAAGAAAAAGCAAATAACCTGCAGGCTTCAAAGACTAGTCAGGAAACAACAAACACTGTAAACTCTTCAGTTGTTGCAACAAATGATACATCTGTTAAGAAAGATTCCTCTACAGTAATAAAAGTTAGTAATTATCCAGAGTTAGTTGATCAGCTGATCGTAAGTGCTACTGAAAACATTGGTACGCGTTATCGCTCAGGAGGTACTACAAAAGCAGGTTTTGATTGCTCAGGACTAATGTATTGTACTTTTGGTAATTTTGATATTAAGCTGCCGAGAAGCTCTATAGAACAATCCAGAGTTGGTACAAAAGTCAATCCCGAAGAAGCCCAAAAAGGGGATTTAATTTTCTTTAAGACCAACGGAAGAAGCCGAATCAATCATGTTGGAATGGTTGTAGAAGTTGTTGATGAAGAAATTAAATTCGTTCATTCCTCAACTCATGGAGGGGTTATCATTTCTTCAACCAAAGAGCCTTATTACGAAAGAACTTTTTCGCAGGTAAACCGTGTTTTGGAATAAGTCTTTCAATTTTATAATTACAATAAGCCACTTCAAAATTTTTACCCTTCACAAAACTGGTTTTCGTCAAAACTTAAGCCTTAAATTGTCACTACTTAAAAAAAATATAAGCGAATTGCTTTTGTTTAATTCTTTTTATTCTCTTGTGAATTTAAATGTAATTTGTCCTTTGTTTTTTACCTTAACAATCTAAACTGTCTTATTAAAAGGTTTCTAAAAAAAGTATATCTTTAACCAACCAAAAACCAAAAAAATGCAGGAAAACAACCAGGAAAATTTTAAAAGAGAACTCGGATTATTAGACGGAACCATGCTTGTGGTAGGTTCTATGATCGGCTCCGGAATATTTATTGTGAGTGCTGACATTGCCAGACAAGTAGGTTCAGCAGGATGGCTGACATTAATCTGGTTAATTTCAGGATTAATTACCATTATTGCCGCTGTAAGTTATGGTGAGCTTAGTGCCATGTTCCCAAAAGCCGGAGGACAATATGTGTATCTGAAAGAAGCATATAATAAATTAATCGCCTTTTTGTACGGATGGAGCTTTTTTGCCGTGATTCAGACCGGTACAATTGCTGCTGTTGGTGTCGCTTTCTCAAAATTTGCGGCTTATCTTTATGAACCTCTAAGTGATGAAAATATATTATTTGAATTAGGCGATTTTAAACTCAATGCGGCGCAAATCGTATCTATTGTTACTATAGTTTTGCTAACATATATTAATAGTAGAGGTGTAAAAAACGGAAAAGTTCTTCAGACTGTTCTTACTATTATTAAGATACTATCCTTACTCGGTTTAATCGTTTTCGGATTAACGCTTGCCGCAAAAGCTTCTGTTTGGGATGCTAATTGGGCGGATGCCTGGACACCTCATACTTATGATGCAGAAAAAGGTTCATGGCTTCCTATTAGTGGAGAAGCTTTGATTACAGGTATTTCTGCAGCAATGGTAGGCTCGTTATTTTCAAGCGATGCCTGGGTGGGTGTAACTTTTATTGCAGGAGAAATTAAAAATCCGAAACGTAACGTAGGCTTGAGTTTGTTTCTGGGAACATTTATCGTTACTATTATTTACGTGTTGACAAACCTGATGTATCTTGCGGTAGTTCCGATGAATGAAATCGCAACAGCAAAATCAGACAGGGTAGCAGTAGTGGCTTCTCAGTATATTTTTGGTGATATTGGAACTTTAGTTATTGCCATTATGATTATGATTTCAACTTTTGCCTGTAACAACGGATTGATTATGGCGGGTGCCAGAGTGTATTATACGATGGCAAAGGATGGTTTGTTCTTTAAAAAAGCGGCTGTACTAAATGAATTTAGTGTTCCTTCATGGGCACTTTGGGCGCAGTGTATCTGGGCTTCTGCTTTATGTCTTACCGGAAAATACGGGGCTTTGCTGGACTTTGTAATTATTATCGTTTTGATTTTTTACATCCTGACAATCTACGGTATTTTTATATTACGCAAAAAAATGCCGGATGCTGACAGACCATACAAAGCATTTGGATATCCGTTTTTACCATTGCTTTACATCGTTTTGGCATCGGCGATCAGTGTTTCTTTACTGATTACAAAATTTTCAACTTGTGGTTGGGGAATTTTAATTATGCTGATTGGTATTCCTGTTTATTATTTGACAAAACCAAAAGAATAGAACTTTTCAAAATTCAAAAAAAATGCCTTGCTAAAAACAAGGCATTTTTTAAAGTATATATTTGAAGTTTAAAATACTTTAACGAAACCTAACCCATATTGCTGGCCATTATAAAAAGGCATGATTATCGATGTCGATTTGTTTTCAGAAGAGGATTTAAAAAGTTTTTTAGTGATATATGGATTAATCCAGTACGCAATTTTTGTACTCAGAATTCCAATTCCCGCTCCGGCAGCCACATCTGTCAGCCAATGGCGATTGTTGTAAATTCTAAAAAGGCCTGTTCCTGTTGCTACGGCATAACCTGCAATTCCGTACCAAATGGATTTGTCTTTGTATTCCTGCCATAAAAATTCAGCTCCGGCAAAAGCAGTAGCCGTATGCCCGGAAGGAAAAGAATTGTTCGAACTTCCGTCTGGTCTTTCTTCATGAACAATCGACTTTAAGCTTAAAACAGTTGTGGCCATGATTGCGTAGGACGTCACAAATATTACGGAACGATCCCGCATATTATTTTTTCCTTTTACGCCAAAAGCATTCAACGCGTAGACGGAAGCTGCAGGTGCGTATAGTGAGAAATCGTCAATAGTGATTTTCTCGTCAATATCTTCGGTCACTTCTTTTTTGATTTGCGAATTAAAACTCAAAAGCTGATCACTTTCTAAACCAATTACGCCATAACCAATTAACACAGATGGAATAATTAATTGCTTGTAATTGAATTTTAAATGTGAAGAAGTGCTGTCAATTTTTGTAATAGAATCATTTTGCTGTGCATTTGCAGAAAATAATCCGAATAGAAATACCAGAGAAATAGTTTTATAAAACATTTTCGTTGTCATTATATATTGCAAAGATAACGAGCGATTTACCAAACTATTTTTGACTTAATTCAACCTTAAGAGAATATTAATTGATTCAATATCAATATCAATAACAAAAATCAATATCAATTAAAAAAGACAGCAATTCTTGGTTATACTTTAAGCGTAAACCAAAACGTACTTCCTAATCCCAAATTACTCTCAACACCAACACTTCCATTCTGCGCTTCAATAAATTCTTTGCTAATCGCTAAACCCAATCCCGTTCCAGATTTTGGACTCCCCGGAATCTGAAAATATTTATCGAAAACTTTGTCTTTGTATCTGGCATCAATTCCTTTTCCGGTATCAATTACCTGAAAAACGATCTGATTGTTTTCTTCTTTTAATTTAATCAGAATAGTACTTTTTTCAGATGAATAACGAATTGCATTTGATAAATAATTAATCAAAACCCAGCCTGTTTTTTCATTGTCGGCTTTAACGTCTTTTAGGTTTTCATCAGCATCAATAATTAACTGAATCTGCTTTTGATCTGCCTGAACTTTTACGGCTTCAACGGCATAATTCACAATTGCATATGGATTACTTTTTTCAATATTCAGCTGAATATTTCCCGTTTCTAATTGTGATAAATTCAGTAATTCGCCCGTGATTTTCAGTAATCGCTGACTATCATCTTTAATACTTTCAACCAGTTGTTTTTGGTCGTCGTTCATTTCGCCCGTTTTAGTATTTTCAAGCAATTGCAGACTTAATTTTATAGAGGCTATAGGCGTTTTTAATTCGTGCGAAACTGTGGCGATAAAATTGGTTTTGGCAAAATCAAGTTCTTTAAAAAGCGTGATATTTCGCAGGATAATCACATCGCCAATGTTGATTTCTTTTTCTTCGCCTGTTGGAGTTATGGTGATACTGTGAATCTCCTTTTCGAAATAACTTTCTTTTCCGTGAGCAAAAATTTTGAGAGGCTGTTTTTTCGGGGTTTCATCTTCTTTTAGAATTAAAGAACGAATTAAATCATTCGAAACCGCCAATTCAGATGTTAGTTTTCCAATAATATCTTCTGATTTCAAACCGACAATTTTCAGCGCTTCATCATTCGCAAACAAAACAATTCCTTCGTTGTCCAAACCAATAATTGGATCGTTCATATTATTGATAAGCGTTTCCAAACGTTTTTTCTCAAAAAGAAGTTTATACACATTGCTGTCATGATATTCTTCCAGTTTTTGCGCCATGGTATTAAACGATTTGGCAAGATCCCCAAATTCACTGTGACTGGTAAAATGAACACGCTCTGAATAATTTTTATTAGCAATTTCCTTAATGCTAAAAGTTAATTCCTTAATCGGATTCGCAATGTTATTTGGAAGATTAACCAATAAATTAAAAGCAATCAAAAAGCACAAAGTCCCGACAATTGCAATAGAGAAATTGGATGTTTCTGCCGTTTTTTTAGCAATGTCACTTTTCTGTTTGATGGCATCCAGATTGATCTTCATAATCGAAAAAATGTCCTGACGAATCTGAGCCTTTGCGGTTTCATCAGTATTATTTTTAGCTAAAAGGGCAAAACTTTTTTTCAGTTTTTCGGTCGCTTGTTTTTCGCCTGGCTCCGTAATATTTTGAGTTTGCTTCTCTAGATTTTTTTCAAAATTCTGAATTGTCTGTTTCGAACCTAATTTAATTTCATCCAAAGCAGAAATCATATTTCGTGAATATTCCAGCGTATTGTAATTGGATTTCAGAATATTCTCGGTATCCTGCTTAATTAAGAAAACAGAATAAGCACTCAATAACGAGAGAATGATGATCATTAAAAATAATAATCCAACACCCAGATTCAATTTGGTTTTAATTCTCATTTTATAAAAACATTTAATTTTTTTTGAACCACATAAGTTATATAAGGAAATATTAGTTTTTTTAACCGCGAAGAGCGCAAAGGTTTACGCAAAGTTCGCTAGGTCGCAAAGTTTTTTAATCTTAGCGTGCTTTGCGAAATCTTAGCGTCTTTGCGGTTAAACTTCAAGATTCTAATTTAAATGAACTTATATAACTTATATGGTTTAAAACTTTTTAAGACAGTATGACAAGATCAACGTTTGATAAAGAAAGTTTGTTTAGCAGGCGCCTGAAAATTGTTGTAGACAAAATTACTTTAAATAAATTCAAATGCGGTTTTCCGATGCAGACAGTTGTAATTTTTTTTTCTTCTACAGTTGTCAGGATTGCATTAGCAATATTTTCGTTTTCTAATTTTATCACTTCGGCGCCCAATTGTACAGCGAGTTTAAAGTTATTAATTAAATGCCGTTGTTTGTCGAGTGCAATTCTAGTTGTGCTTTCTTTGGGCGTTTCCACATATAATACATACCAGATTCCGTTGTAATAACTCGCCAGACGCGCTGCTTTTCTGATTACAATTTTAGCCGTTTTATCATTACTACTAATACAGGCTAAAAGTTTTTCATGTCGTAAAACATGAAGCTGAGGTACTTCATTTTCTACTTTCCGCACCACCTGACTTGCAACTTCCTTCAATGCCAATTCCCGCAATTGTAGAATTTGTTCCGATTTAAAGAAATTTGCTAAAGCGGTCTGAATTTTATCGGCTGTATAAATTTTACCTTCCTTTAAACGTGCAATCAAATCTTCCGAAGTCAAATCGATATTCACGACTTCATCCGCCAGACGCAAAACATTATCCGGAATTCTTTCCTGAACATCAATTCCTGTAATTCGTTTTACATCTTCGTTTAAACTCTCAATATGTTGAATATTCACAGCCGAAATAACATTAATTCCAGCTTCGAGAATTTCCAGAACATCCTGCCAGCGCTTTTCGTTTTTGCTACCTTCAATATTGGTATGCGCCAGTTCATCGACAATAACCACTTCCGGACGCAGATTGATAATGGCCTGAACGTCGAGTTCTTCAAGTTCCTTGCCTTTATAAAAAATGGTTCGCCTCGGAATAATCGGCAGACCAGTTAATAATTCATGCGTTTCTTTCCGATTATGCGTTTCGATATAACCAATTTTCACATCGATTCCGTTTCGCAATAACGAATGCGCTTCCTGTAGCATACGGAAAGTTTTGCCCACACCGGCACTCATCCCAATGTAGATTTTAAATTTTCCCTTTCGTGATTTCTGAATCAAATCGAGAAAGTGCTGTGCGTTATTTTCGTTTTCCATGTTTTGAGGGTAAGAAGTTTTCTGTAAAATGTGAAATGTATTCGACCATTTTGCATTTTACAGAAATCATTTTACATATTAAAAACTAATCGCCAAAGAAGTCGTTACAAATGTATTCGAGTCTGTTGGCTGATTGTTTTTTGTGAAAATTTCATCTTTACTCGAAAGATTTCTGGCTTCGATTCTAAACATAACATTATCAGAAACTAAGTAATCAAAGTTAGCTGAAAATCCGTACGTTTTAAATCCGTTTGGAGTTTCTGTTGCGATGATAACATCTTTTTCGTCGCTGTAATATTCGCCACGCATAGCAAGCTGAATTTTATCTGTCGGCTTGTATTGCAAAATCACAATTGGCGAAAACCAAATATCGTATTTATTACTGTCTTTAGCCGATTGCTGTGAGCCAATATCAAAACCAGCCGTAATATTTGTTTTCTCGTTCAACTTAAATTGCCCGTAAAAATCATTAAAATAACGCCATTTTTTATCGATATCTGGTTGTTCGTTTCCAGCATACGTACTCCAGTTCAAAGTCACTTTATCCGAAGGTTTAAAAGTAACCTGCGTTCCAAAAGCCGGAGTCTGATTGCCTTCTACTTTCTGAATTCTCTGCCAGCCATTCAAATACATTCCGGCCAAATACCATTTTCCAGATTCAGAAGTGTAGCCAATTTTTACGCCCGCTTCATAATAAGGTGAATTTTCGGCAAGAATACTACGCGTAAGCGTTGCACAATCTTTTCCAATCGCACTTTCAAAACCAATATGCGAAGGCATAATTCCGGCGTCAATCCATAAATTATGATTTTTCGAAATCTTTACACCAACATTTGCTTCATAAATATTTTTCAATAAATCCTGTTCTGCCGACATATTATACTCGGCATAAGTTCCTGCCATCAAGGCAAAATTCCCGCGGATATTGTCTTTAGCATAATTCACTTTTGCCATTCCAAGGTTGAGGTTGACCTCATTACTTTTATTATAACTATACAAAAATCCCGGACGCGTATGATTTTCAGGTTTTGCAAAATCATAACTGTAATAAACATCAACATATCCCGAAAACGTAAATGGACTTTTAGATGCTGACTGTGCGTGTAAATTGCTAAAACCAAAAGCGATTAAAGCAGTAAGTATTATTTTTTTCATATGTCATTGCGAGGAACGAAGCAATCTCATCCTCTTAATTAAATTAATATTTAGTAGATTTTTTAGGAGCTAATCCCGCTATCCGTTTCAATCTTTTGGGCGGAACCCCCGCCCAAAAGGATTTCCACTACTATCGGGGCTAGGGCATTTGGGGTAAAAAGGCGTTCTAGTTCCCGCAAGGTTTCCAAAACCTTGTAGGTATTATTTTAAATTGCAGTTTCGATTCAATTTCGTTTTGTTTGTCATTTCGACGAAGGAGAAATCGCACTAGTCTGTCACTAAAGATTGTCAAGTTTCGAGTGCGATTTCTCCTTCGTCGAAATGACAAAAATGTGTGTAAAGCTTCGTCAAACCCGACAGGTTTTAGAAACCTGTCGGGTTTAAAAACGTATTACTTTAACTGATCCAAAGCAATATTCAACTCCAAAACATTAACAGTTTCAGGGCCAACAACCGCAGTATTAATTTTAGATTCTACCAAAGTTTTTACTTTAGCTTCATCCAATTTTCTTTCCTTAGCAATACGTTTTACCTGAATCAAAGCGCTTTGAGGAGAAATATTCGGATCCAATCCGCTTCCTGAAGCTGTTACCATATCAGCTGGAATTTCAGATTTCTTCAAATACGGATGAACGACTAAAAAAGTATCAATTCGTTTCTGAACCAAAGCCAGATATTCAGCGTTGCTCGGGCCTTTGTTGCTTCCGGCACTTCCCGCCGCATTGTAATCAACAGCCGAAGGTCTTCCCCAGAAATAATTAGATTTATCGAACTTCTGTCCGATTTTTTGATAACCAACGACTTTTCCGTTAACAGAAATCGTTTCGCCTTTTCCTTGATTTGGAGCCAATTGTGCAACTCCATAAATAGATAAGGGATAAATAACCGCAAACAGAATTAAAGTCACTACGGTAAGTTTTAGTATAGAAAATATATTTTTCATTTTTTGTTTATGTAAAATGTTAGAAGTGAAATGTTAGATGTAAAAAGTGATTTGTAAATTGTTGTCTGTGTTTTTTGATTTCGTCATTTTACATTTTACAAATCACATTTCACTAAATAAAAAGCGCTACAACTAAATCAATCAATTTAATTCCGATAAAAGGAACAATCAAACCGCCAAGTCCATAAATCAAAAGATTTCGTTTTAAAATCGCACTCGCTCCAATCGGACGATATTCGACACCTTTCAGCGCAAGCGGAATCAAAATCGGAATGATAATCGCATTAAAAATCACCGCCGATAAAATCGCACTTTCCGGACTATGTAAATGCATAATATTTAAACCTTGAAGTGCTGGAATTGCAGTGATGAAAAGTGCCGGAACAATCGCAAAATACTTAGCAACGTCATTCGCGATGGAGAAAGTAGTTAAGGTTCCGCGTGTCATTAAAAGCTGTTTTCCAATTTCGACAATCTCAATAAGTTTTGTTGGATCATTATCTAAATCGACCATGTTTCCGGCTTCTTTGGCCGCCTGCGTTCCGCTGTTCATGGCAACACCAACATTGGCTTGGGCAAGGGCAGGAGCGTCATTTGTTCCGTCACCCATCATAGCAACGAGACGTCCTTCAGCTTGTTCTTTGCGGATGTAATTCATTTTATCTTCCGGTTTTGCTTCGGCAATAAAATCATCAACACCAGCTTTCTCGGCAATAAATTTCGCAGTTAACGGATTATCTCCCGTAACCATAACCGTTTTGATTCCCATTCGGCGTAATCGCTCAAAACGCTCTTTCATTCCGGTTTTAATAATATCCTGCAATTCGATAACACCTTGAATTTGATTGTTTTTAAGAACAACCAATGGCGTTCCTCCGTTAGACGAAATGGTAATAACTTGTTGCGCTGTATCTTCAGGAAAATGATTTCCGGCTTGTTCTGCGATTTTCTTCGCAGCATCTTGCGCACCTTTACGAATGTTGGTTCCGTCTTTTAAAATCACACCCGAAGTTCTGGTTTCAGCAGTAAATTTTATAGTTTGTGAAATGTTTTCTGTAAATTGTGAAATGTCTGATTCCATTTTACTATTCACATCTAACATCTTACTTAGTTCCAAAATACTTTTTCCTTCCGGCGTATCATCAGCAAGTGAACTTAAAACAGCTGATTTCACAAAATCGTCAAAAGCAATTCCTTTTGTCGGATAAAAATTGGTTGCTTTTCTGTTTCCAATTGTGATAGTCCCGGTTTTATCCAAAAGCAAAACATCAATATCTCCGGCAGTTTCAACTGCTTTTCCTGATTTGGTAATTACGTTGGCACGCAAAGCTCTGTCCATTCCCGCAATTCCGATAGCAGAAAGTAATCCGCCGATTGTAGTCGGAATCAAACAAACGAAAAGAGAGATAAAAGCAGCAATTGTAATGGGCGCATTTGCATAATCAGCAAACGGTTTCAATGTCACGCAGACTATGATAAAGATTAACGTAAATGCCGCTAAAAGAATCGTTAGCGCAATTTCGTTTGGCGTTTTCTGACGGCTAGCACCTTCAACCAAAGCAATCATTTTATCCAAAAAACTTTCTCCAGGTTCTGAAGTTACTTTTACTTTGATTTTATCCGATAAGACTTTTGTTCCTCCTGTTACAGAAGATTTGTCTCCTCCTGCTTCACGAATTACAGGAGCACTTTCTCCTGTAATGGCACTTTCGTCAATCGTTGCCAAACCTTCTATAATTTCACCATCGGCAGCAATTAAATCACCCGCTTCGCAAATGAAAATATCGTCTTTTTTAAGTTGGGAAGAACTGATACTTTTGATTTCTCCGTTTGGCAGAATCTGTCTTGCCGGAGTTTCTTCACGTGTTTTTCTTAAACT
The DNA here is from genome assembly GCF_027111255.2 of Flavobacterium flavigenum. Lineage (NCBI taxonomy): Bacteria > Pseudomonadati > Bacteroidota > Flavobacteriia > Flavobacteriales > Flavobacteriaceae > Flavobacterium > Flavobacterium flavigenum. The sequence goes on from NZ_CP114285.2 coordinate 4,205,304, forward strand.
GTCGGCTTGTGCTTTTCCGCGTGCTTCTGCAATGGCTTCTGCGAAATTGGCAAACAAAAGCGTTGCGAGTAAGATTAAGAAAACAATTAAATTGTAAATAAAACTGCCCTGATCGTTTGCGCCCATCAGGATGGAAACACAAACCGCAAACATAATCGCAGTCCCGATTTCTACGGTAAACATTACCGGATTTTTAATCATCATTTTTGGATTCAGTTTCACAAAAGACTGCAGTAAAGCTTCTTTTACCTGCTGACTTTCAAACAATGATGTGGATTTATTAGTTGTCATTTTTTTCTTTATGTAAAATGTTAGATGTAAAACGTGAAAATTCCTACTTTTGTAAATAATTATTTACTTGAAAATATGAAACCACACAAAAATTGAATTCATGGATTAAAAGTTTCGAATTCGTTAAAGAAATTTATTTAGCTACAAAACAATTTCCTGCGGAGGAAAAATTTGGAATCACATCCCAAATCAGAAGAGCTTCAGTTTCTGTACCTGTAAACATAGCTGAAGGAGCAGCAAGAAAAGGAACAAAAGAATTTATCCATTTTTTACATATTTCACTAGGTTCTCTATCAGAACTTGATACTTTAATCTTGTTAAGTAAAGAGTTAGATTTTCTTAATGAAAAAGAATCCGAGCAATTAATTGGAAAATTAGATGTCATAGGAAAACTTATTTATGGATTAATTAAAAGTCTTGAAAACCGCTTGTAACTTTAGTGTAAGATTTAAAATGTGAGATGTAAAATGTAGAATTTATTTTTTTTGGATTTTAGGTTACTTTTCACATCTCACATTTTACATTTTTCACAATGTGAAATACTCTGCCAATGGGCCTAATGCCAATGCGGGAAAGAATGATAAAGCAGCAATAATCGCGATCACAGCAAAAATCATAATTCCGAAAATGGATGTGTCGGTTTTTAAAGTTCCTGCACTTTCTGGAATGTATTTTTTATTGGCCAATAAACCTGCAATTGCCAAAGGTCCGATGATCGGAATGAAACGGCTTAACAATAAAACAATTCCCGTAGTAATATTCCAAAACGGATTATTATCGCCTAAACCTTCAAAACCAGAACCGTTGTTGGCAGCGCTCGAAGTATATTCATATAACATTTCAGAGAATCCGTGGTTTCCGGGATTGTTAAGCCAACCCGTTGCATTTCCACTAAACCAGTAACCCATTGCAGTATCATTCGCAGCAAAATAAGAAGCCAAAGCTGTTCCTGCTAAAATCAATAAAGGATGAAGGATGGCAATAAAAGCTGCAATTTTGACTTCCCGAGCTTCGATTTTCTTTCCTAAAAATTCAGGAGTTCGTCCTACCATTAATCCAGAAATAAAGACTGCCAAAATAATGAAAATGTAAAAGTTGAGGTAACCAACACCGCATCCGCCATAGAAAGCATTAACCATCATCGCCAATAATTGCATAGCTCCCGAAATTGGCATCGCGCTATCGTGCATACTGTTTACAGAACCTGTAGAAATTACCGTTGTTGCAATACTCCAGAAACCTGAAATTGCGGGACCAAAACGAACTTCTTTTCCTTCCATTGCTCCGGTTGTCTGAGCAATTCCCATTTTTGTAATGGCTGGGTTTCCGTTAAGTTCTGATGAAATTGTTGGAATTACCAAGAGTAAAAATCCAACAGTCATTACACCAAAAATGATGTAAGAGAATTTCTTTTTGTTTAAGAAAAATCCAAGCGCAAAAATCATTGCAAATGGTACAATAAGTTGTGCCCAAAGTTCAACCGCATTTGTAAAATAAGTTGGATTTTCTAACGGATGCGTTGAGTTGGCACCAAAGAAACCACCGCCGTTTGTACCAATATGTTTAATTCCGATGAAAGCAGCAGCAGGTCCGCGGGAAACTTCTATCTGGTCGCCTTGTAAAGTGGTAATTGTATCTTTACCTTCAAAAGTCATTGGCGTTCCGCTGAAAACCAAAACAATAGCTACGATTGCAGAAAGCGGTAATAAAATACGAGTACAGCTTTTTACAAAATAGTTATAGAAATTGCCTAGTTTTTCTGTGGCTCTTTCTCGCATAGCGGTAAAAACCATTGCCGCCGCTGCGATTCCGACTCCGGCTGAAACGAATTGTAAAAACATTAAAACCAGTTGTGACAAGTAAGAAAGTCCACTTTCACCTGAATAATGCTGGAGATTACAGTTCACTAAAAACGAAATGGCCGTATTAAAAGCCAAATCAGGCGACATATTAGGGTTATTATCCGGATTTAAGAATAATGATCCTTGAAATAGTAACACAAAAAAGCAAAGAAAAAACCAAAGCATATTGATGCTTAAGAGTGCTTTTAGATGTTGTTTCCAGTTCATTTCCTCAGCTGGATTGATTCCGCTTATTTTAAAAATAAATTTTTCAAGCGGATTGAAAATCGGGTCGAGAAGTGTTTTATTTCCCAAGAAAACTTTAGCGATATATTTCCCGAAAGGAATTGCTAAAACTATTGTCAGGATAAAAATTCCAATGACTCCTATTAATTCTGTATTCATAATTTTGAGATTATTTTTTAAGATGTGAATGGATTTGAGAATCTGAACTTCTCAAATCAGAATTTTTCAGGTTTGATTAGTACGTAAACCAAATACAAGAAAACGGCGATGGAAACAATAAAGAGTGCTGTCATGATTTAGATGTTTTCAAAAAGTTCAATTGATTTAAAACAAATCGCAAAGAGTAGAACTGCCAGTGCGAGTAAAAGAAATGTGACCATAATTATTTTAGAATTTAGATTTCAGATTGTTGCAGAAAACGATTAAACGATTAAACTTTTATACTCCTGAAGTATTAACTTGTTTGATGTATTCTGCTTTGAGTGTCTGCGGAAAAAGATGCGAAATATTGCAGTGGCGCATTTCCATAAAAGACGAAACTGAGAAAATGTACACGTTTGAAATCGCATTTTTTGTTTCGATACTTCCGCTAACAAATAGGCGTTCAGCAAGAGCTAAACATTTTTTAGCCCGAACGATATTACCAGATATAATAGATTTTTTGGTAATTTCTGCGAACCGCTCAGCTTGTTTGTAGATCTTATTAACTTGATTTTTCATGAGAAGGAATTTTTATGTTCTTCCTCCTTATGCCAAAAGATGTTCCGAAAAAGTCAAGAGTTGTCTAAAGTGTTGTAGAATAAGAGATTATTGTTTTGTGCCAAGAATGAAGTACAAAAAAAGCCTATCAAAATGATAAGCTTTTTATTAAAACGATAAGGTTTTTATTCCTGCAAGGTTTTCAAAACCTTGTAGGTATCTATGTAAAAATTTAAATATTTTGATATTAATTAAACCTACAAGGTTTTGGAAACCTTGCAGGATGTAATCTATAGGTTGTACTCTTCAATTTTTCGATACAACGTCGCAATACCAATTTCTAATAATCTAGCCGTCTCCGCTTTATTCCCTTTGGTGTAATTTAAAACCTTCTGAATATGCAGTTTTTCAATACTCTGTATAGAAAAAGCCGACATAGATTTATTACTTTTTTCTTGTTGATGTTGCATTTCATAAGGCAAAACATCAGAAGTCAGTGTTTCGCTGTTACTTAAAATAACCGATCTTTCAATAATATTTTTGAGTTCACGGATATTTCCCGGCCAGGAATAATTTTCTAATTTCTGAATAAAATCATCTGAAATAGATAAAGTCTTTTTGTTTGTCTTTTCAGAAAATTGTTTGACGAAAAAATGAACCAAAAGCGGAATATCTTTTACTCTTTCTTTTAATGAAGGCAATTTTATTTCGAAAATATTCAGACGAAAATACAAGTCAGAACGGAAACGATGCGCTTCGCTTTCTTCTTTTAAATCTCTGTTTGTTGCTGCAATTAACCGGAAATTCGATTTTTTTGAAGTCGTATCACCAACCGGAATGTATTCGCTGGTTTCTAAAACGCGTAATAATTTTGCCTGAAGATCAATTGGCATTTCTCCAATTTCATCTAAGAATAAAGTCCCGCCATTTGCTTCTTCAATAAAACCTTTTTTATCTTTTAAAGCTCCCGTAAAAGCTCCTTGTTTGTGACCAAAAAGTTCGCTTTCCAGAATTTCCTTGCTGAAAGTACTGCAATTTAAGGCCACAAAAGATTTTCCTGCGCGATTGCTGTTTTCATGAATCGCCTGCGCAAAAACTTCTTTTCCGGTCCCGGTTTCTCCGGTTAATAAAACAGTCGAATCAGTTTTAGCAACTTTTTTAGCTAAATCTATAACTTGTTCAATTCCTTTTGATTTTCCGATAATGGTATCAAAAGAATATTTGTCACTGATACGTTTTTCAAGCTGTTGTACTTTTTTCTGTAGCTGAACTTTATCAACGGCTTTGTACAAAAGCGGAATAATTTTATCATTATCGTCGCCTTTGACGATATAATCAAAAGCCCCGTTTTTCATCGCCTGTACACCGTCAGGAATATTTCCGAAAGCAGTCAATAAAATAACTTCCGTTAAAGGAAAACTTCCTTTTATATTTTGAAGAAAATCAACACCGTTTCCATCAGGCAATTTCACATCACACAAAACGACATCAATATCCGTTTGTTCCAATTTCTTAAAACCTGATTTTAAATCTTTGGCTTCAAAAACTTCAAATCCTTCCGATTTTATAATTCGTGCCAAAAGACTTCTCAGTTTTTCTTCGTCGTCTATAATTAATATTTTGTGTGTCATTTATGGAAGTTGCTAAAATCAAATATTATTTTAGAAGTACAAATTTAGTTTTTAAATCATTTGCCTTTAGAATTCAAAATATAAATTTGGTTTCAAACATTATAAATCTATTAACACCGAAGAATTTAGCATTCGTAACAAATAAATTAATTTTGCAAAAAGATATTTATTTTACATGAAAAATCCAATTTCACTCTCCATATTAGAACTTGCTATTATCAATAATAACAGTAATGCAGCTGAAACATTAAATAAAACAAAAGAAATTGCCCAACTAACAGATCGTTTAGGTTATAAAAGGTTCTGGCTTGCTGAACACCACAATATGGCACATGTCGCCAGTACGGCAACAGTTGTCTTAATCGGTTATGTTGCCAGTCAGACACAAAATATCCGTGTTGGTTCTGGTGGAATTATGCTGCCGAATCATTCGCCATTAATCGTTGCAGAGCAATTTGGAACACTGGAAACTTTATATCCAGGCAGAATCGACTTAGGCTTGGGGAGAGCGCCAGGAACGGATCAGCCAACTGCAGAAGCTATTCGAAAAGATTTCTTCGAACAGGCTCAGCGTTTTCCACAAAACGTTTCTAAACTTCAGGAGTATTTTTCAGAGGAAAATGCGACGGCAAAAGTTCGTGCTTTTCCTGCCGAAGGAACAAAAGTACCAATCTGGATTTTAGGTTCTAGTATGGAAAGTGCTTCCTTAGCGGCTTCTTACGGGTTTCCGTATGCTTTTGCAGGGCATTTTGCACCTCGTCAGATGCTACAGGCTTTTGAGTTTTATCGCGACAATTTTCAGCCTTCAAAATTTCTGGATAAACCCAAAACCATGGCCTGCGTGAATATTATTGCTGCCGATACAGATGAAGAAGCCGAAAAATTATCGACAAGTTTGTACCAGATGTTTCTGAATTTAATTCGAAATGACCGAAAAGGGCTTCAGCCACCTGTTGATTCCCTTGATGATATTATGAGCGAAGAAGAACGTTTTCATGTCAATCAGATGACGGCATGTTCATTCGTGGGAGGTAAAAAGCAACTGGCAATAGATTTGAAAAAATTCATCGATTATTCCCGAATTGACGAGCTGATGATTACCAGTCCAATTTTCGACCATCAGGCGAAATTGAAAAGTCTGCAACTGACTAAAGAAGTACTTGATGAATTGAATTCTAATAGATAATGCTAGATTTAAATGCATAAAAAAGTGACTCAATCGAGTCACTTTTTTTATAGCTTTAATTTTCCTTCAACACCTATATCTGTGGTGTTTCCAAACAATGCTGATCCTGCCATTTTAAGCAATGAAATAACTTTTCCGTCTTTTGTGTCCCAGTAATAAGCATCCGATGGAGTCACTTTTATAACTGTAACGTTTGGGTCATTTTTGCCTTCTTCAAACCAGGCTTTGGCAACAGGCGTCCATAATTCGTCAATTATAGCCTGATCTTTGTATATCGACGCTGCACCGTATATCGAAATATATTGTGAGCTTGCATTGTTAGCAAAAAACAATTGAACCTGATTGTCTTTTAAAATTTCAAAATTCTTATTACTGTTTGCAGAACTAATAAACCACAAATTTCCTTCATCATCAATATCCTGAATATTCATTGGTCGTGATTGAAGAGGTGTTTTTGTTAATTCAGTTACAAAAATTCCTGTTTTAATTTCTTTTACTAATGAAATTATTTTTTCTACTGCTTCTTTATTATCTAAATCTTTATGCATAATATCTTTATTTATAGTTTAATCCAAGTCAATTTTTTCTGATGTCCAGTCTACGGCCAGCATATAATCTTCTTTTTTAAATCCTTTGAATTCTCCCGGCATAATTGTATTGAAAACTTTAGTGAAATTAATCATTCTCTGACAGTCTGTTACAATAGCAGCTCTTGTCCATTTTGTAATGTTTTTAAAACTTAGCAAAGATTCATGAAGCCACGCACCCAAAGCAAAATCAGTTGGAGAGTTGTCAAAAAATAATAAATAGTTTAGTTTTTGTGCTTCATCGATTAAAAGACGTACTTCTGATTTCACAAAATCAACATCGCCTTTCACTACGTGACCAGCTGTTTTAAAACCAATCATATTTTCTGGTAATTCCTTAATTTTTTCAATCATAACATTTAAATTTTGCAGGTTAAATTCATTTTTACAAAAATACCTGACTAGTGGGTTTCTGGGTTTATGTAAAAAGCTGATTATCTTACATAATTTCAATGTGAGGCGAAATTGGTTTATCAAAAATCCCTTTTAAAATGATAAGGAATTCTACTTAAAAAAGTATTAAATTAGCTTTCATTATAAAATGTAAATTCAAGTTATGCTTAAGAGAATAGTAGTTGTTTCCGGAATTGTACTTGCCGTTATTTTGGCTTTCAGATATTGTGAATTCAAAAAAAATGATGATGACGGAATTGAGTATAATACAAATCTCATTCAGCAGCAAATCTTAAATGTTGGCAAATTAGTTGTTACTGAGGGGCATTTTTCTGAAGTCATCACTTATAAAAACCAGCAGAAATATTTCATGAATATGATTTCGTTTGAGAAGAAAGCACTTGTTGTCGTAAACGCAAATGTTACAGTTGCCTACGATTTACATAAAATGAAATATGATATTGATGAAAAAAATAAAACGATTACCATTCTTACTATTCCGAAAGAAGAAATTACCATCAATCCCGATATTCAGTTTTATGATGTGGAACAAAGTAAACTAAACCCTTTTACAGGAGATGATTACAATAAAATCAACAAGTCAGTGAAGGCGAATCTGGCTAAGAAAATCGATAAATCAACACTTAAAACAAACGCACAAAACCGATTAATAAGTGAATTATCCAAGATTTTGATTATGACCAATTCTATGGGATGGAAACTTCAGTATAATGGAAAAACGATTGAATCTGAGAGTGAGTTGAATCAGGATTTGAAGTTGTAAAGAAAAAATCTCGCAAAGTCGCAAAGTCGCAAAGTTTCTAAATGTATTTGCTTTGCGACTTTGAGAGATTAAAAAATCTTCGTGTAATATTTTAAACCGTTTCCTTATCAAAAATCAAATCCAAACCACCGGAAATTAAATGCGCCACTTCAGGACGTTTTATTTTCAATTGTTCTAAATGATTTAATACTTCCTGTAAAAGCTGTTTTTCATCAGAATCTTTCAAAAGTTCTGTAATTTCAACAGCAAGCAGCCAGTCGTTTGGATGATTATTTTTTAATTTTTCAAAAACCGATCGTAGTTCAGATTTAGAACCTTTATTATCGCGAATGTTCCGAACAGTCGAATATAAAAATTCCAAATCATCGCGTTCATCTGTATGTTTTGCTTTGATGGTTTTAGAAGCCGGAACAATATTAACCAGATCGAAGCTATTTACATCGGCCGGACCGGAAAATGCCGAAACTACTTTTTTGCCAATAGCCATATCATAATTGCCCCATTCCGGCTGGAACAGAATCGTTTCGCCATGTGTTACGGTACAATTTTTAAAACTAATTAAGATAATTTCTCCATGCAGATTTCTTGAACCTGTAATGATGTCGCCTTCTACAACAATATTACCTTCAAATTCCAATTTTACAGTTTCGCTTTCAACAATGCTGTACGCCTGTAAATCTTTCGGACTCATATCTTCAATAGCCAGATTAAAGCCTTTCAGTTTTCCAATTGGGCTTCCAAATCCTTGTGGGTGTGTCAAAGTTCCGTGACCGACTAATTCTTTCTCACGGTACGATAAGGCGGTTTTTCCGGTTGTCTGAATGTAAACCGGTTTTCCTTCTTCTTCGATAACATTAGTGAAAATACCTGAAATTTGTAAACCGGTACTCAGCTCAATCGTTCCCAAAGCATTTGATTGGATTAGCTTCTGAATTCCGGAAAGGCCTCCGGTTCGTAAAGCCATTTTATTAGCAAATTCTTCTAAAATCAGACTCAGGTGCGAAAATGTAGGCGTTACATACAACTGAGGCTGTAACTGTGTGATATCAAAATTCTGATTTGCAGCAGAAATGTCATAAGGGATTTTCTTCACATTATCGGTCATACAATGAGCACTTTCACCAATTGAAGAAAGCAGTCCAGCACCATAAATTTTAGGGTTTTCTATCGTTCCAATTAAGCCATATTCTACTGTCCACCAGTGTAGGTTTCGAATTTGGGCCATTTCAGACAATTCGCCCATGTTTTTTTGTAAATCGGCAACTGCTTTTTCAGCTTCCTCGATTTTTTCTTGTGATGTATCTTCGGCTTCTTTTAAAATCGAAAGCAGTCGGATCGCTTCATACATCTGATAATCTTTATAGGATGAGATTGCTTTACATCCAATTTCTCCAAAGCGTCTTAAATATTCAGCATATTCCGGATTCGCAATGATAGGGGCGTGACCGGCACCTTCATGAATAATATCCGGTGCAGGAGTATATTCAATATGCTCTAATTGTCTGATATCAGAAGCAATAACCAAAACATTATACGCCTGAAATTCCATGAAAGCATTGGGTGGAATAAACCCGTCAACAGCAACGGCAGCCCAGCCAATCTCGGTCAGGATTCGGTTCATGCCGTACATGCTCGGAATAGAATCAATTTCGATTCCGGTTTTTTTCAAACCATCCAGATAAGAATGATGTGCTACTTTTGATAAATAATCTACATTTTTACGCATTACGTAACGCCAAACCGCCTGATTAATGGGCGTATAATCGCTGTAATCCTGAGGTTTGATGAATTGCTTTAAATGTTTGGGCAATCTTTCTAATAACGGATTTGTTTCAATATTTGGATTCATTTGGAAAAACTGTAGGTTGAAATGTAAAATTACAAATTTGAGGTATTGAAAATGACTTTTATACTATTTAATTTAAATAAAAAGCGTCTTTTGTTAGTGAATTGTTAGTTTTTGTCACTCGCATGGTTTAGAATATTTCTTCAATACGTATTATTTTATGAGGGGTAAATTAGAACTGAAAAAATAACAATAAAATACTTAGTTTTACAAAAAGTATATTTAAGGTATTCATAAGTATGAAAGTTTTGTTGATCATTTTAATAATAGCTGTGTTCGCCTTTTTAGGTATAAGGTATTTTTTATTCCGAATAGGAGATCATGTAAATAATAAAGTCTCCGATTCGTATTTTTATCATTACAGAAAAAATTTGATTGTGCATTCTCCAATGGGCAATTGGTTTGAATTGGGATATTTTGAATCTGATGCTGATGTTGAATCTTTTCAGCCCATAAACAGGGATTTTGGAAAAGATAAAAAGGATGTTTTCTGGAAAGGAAGAAAGCAAGCTGTTGATTATGCAACTTTTCAGGTAGATGCTTCCGGAATTATTAAGGATAAAAACCATGTTTATACTACGAACGGAAAAGAATATAATTTTTTAGGAATTATAGAAGGAGCAGATCCTAAAAGTTATCAACTGCTGGATTCCTCACTTCCGGATTATAAGCGGATTAGCTGGTTCAGGGATGCTAATGCAATTTTCTACAGGGGTAAAAAAACAGAAGGAGATCCGTTAACTTTTAAACCTTTGAACGATGCAATTGCTATAGACGCAAATTACATTTATTCGATTATTCATCAAAGAGGAGACGGTTTGTATGCTTTTGAAGTTGATGAAGTAATCCGAAAACATAAAAGAGTTGAAGGTGAAATCAAGGTTGTTAACGAATCATACGTCCAAATCGGAAATGCTGTAGTTTCTGCTTTTACCAAAGATGAATTTACGCTGCATACTTTCGAAACTATTAAAACTACCAAAGCAATTGATTATTATACAATAGTGATTAACGATACCTTGATTTACAAAGGAATAGTATATCCAGAAATTGATATTCAATCTTTTGAGCCATTAGATTATGGCTACTGCAAAGACAGGAAAAATGTGTATTATTCAGGCAAAAAAATAACCGGTGCTGCTATTTCAGCTTTTGAAATCCTCTCGCCGGATTATGCCAAAGACAGTAAAAACGTATTTTACAAAAATAGTATTGTTGAAAAAGCAGATCCAAAAACATTTAAAAGGACTTCTGAAAATGATATTTGGGAGGACGGAACAAATAATTTCAGAAATGGAAAAATTCTTGATAGAAAATTGAAATAAATTTAGAGTTATGAAAATAACGACTGTTCTAACAATCGTTATTTTCATAATTTATTTTCTCCATTTTATCCTCGTAAGTTTCAGTTTCTTTTTTGGTCATACGCACTTCCTTCAAGGTTACTTTTAATTGTTTTTTACTGTCAGGACTGATCCATAATCCATTAAAATTTGTTCCTTCCTTCTTTAAAATCATAACTCCTGAAAATCCATGTTCGACTAATATAAGTTGGTTTTCATTCTTTTTATTTTGAGTAATGTCTAATTGTATCCAGCTGCCGGATTTGTCATAGCGGTACATTGATGTGTACATTAAATCTGCGGTACAAGGATTTTCTTCTTCTTTTATATAAAATGTTACGGCTATTTTTCCGTCAATAGTGCCTTTGTAAAGCATACTTTTGGCAGATTGTGCCTTTGTGGTGACAGCAAAGAAGATACAAAGAAGAAGAATTAGTTTTTTCATATTTTAAGTAAATTGTTATTTTAAAATTATTGCAATTTATTGATTTGCCTGATTTCTGAAATATTCAATTTTATAATTGAACATATAAGCCATATTGGCAGCACGCAATTTAGCTTCTTCTGCTAATTTTCCAAAAAATAAAGAATCAACAGTTTCGGTGAAAATTTCCATCCAGCGGTCAAAATGAGATTGATTTACAGGTAATTGTTTGTGTGGCGGAAAAGGGCTTCCGGAATAGGTATGCTCTTCTAAAAGTAATGTCTGCCAGAAGCGGTACATTTTCTCTAGATGCTCCGGCCATCTTCCTATCATTTTTTGATTAAAAATAGGTCCGATCAAATCGTCGTTTTGTACTTTTTCGTAAAATGTATTGACTAAAAGTTTTATGTCTTCTATGTTTGAAATATCCTGGAGTGCCATGTTTTTTAATTAAATTTTTGAGTTGCAAAAATACGATATAGCGCCTTTTTTATTTGCTGATATTTATCATAGCGGTATATTTTTTACTTCTCGCGCTAACAAGCAGTTTGGAACTAAATTAAGTACATCATTCGGGTTTGCCAAATCTTCCAAATGCAAAACCAACTTCAAATTAAGTATAAAACCCAAACTGCTTTTAGCGTGTTTTATGTGCAGTTGCTATATTCGTTTTGCTTCCCTTTTTGTATATGTAATCCAAGATTTATCAAATCCCAAAGCATTTAAAACTTCTTGCTTATTAAGAATTTCGGGTTTCTTTATCTTTATGATTAAGGCTTTCTCCGGAACATTTTCTGTAATTGTAAATTGAGAACCATGAGGTTGCCATGTGAAGGTTTGCTCATTAGTTTTTTTATTTATTCCAATTAAATTACCTCTTACATTCCATTCCCAATTATAAAGTTCATGGTCGTATCGAATAGTGTCAAATTCAAATACTACAACTTCTGATAAGTCATTTGACTTAATCAAGATGATTGTTCTTAAATGTTTGTATTTTTCTCGTATTGAAGAAACTCTTTCGTTCCAAATTTCGAGTACTAACTCGCCAATTAATTTTGGGTCAGCTTTTCTGTCACTTCTTTCTCCAAAAGAATAATTAGGAGAATTACGACCAGATATTAACCTGATTTTTTTGACTGAAGATGGATTGGTCGCCTTTACAGATTTTGCACCCCAAGCAGTATTTCCCATAACTACGTCGTCCAATCCAACGTTTGATGGTTTCCAATGAGCACCAATACATTCCGCAAACATACTTTCCCAATCTGAACCCTCAAGTTCAGGTTTTCCTTTTGATGCCAGTAAATAAATAATTTCTTTTCCAAGTAATAATGGAAAATCTTTTGGAAATTCATTAAGCGGAAACGCAGGCACAGATTTATTTACCGTTCTTAATTTTGGAGTTCTGTTATTTTCCATAGTTAACTTCTTCGTAGTCTCTTAAAACGGAGGTCATATCCATAGTTGTTGCAACATATGGAAGTAATTTTAAAATTACAGCTTTTACTAAATTGACAGGAACGGCATTCCCTGCTTGTCTTTTCGCTTGCCCATCAGAAACAACAATTTTGTAATTATCAGGAAATCCTTGTAAACGAAACATTTCTCTCGGTGTTAACCTTCTTTCCCCATTTACAAGTAAATAATTATGGGAAGCTCCAGAACGTAAAGCGCAGGAATACGGATAAGAGCAAATATTTCCCGATTTGTTTTCATGCCAAATAGAAAGATTATATGCTGACTTATGCTTATTTTTTCTTTTTTCTAATATCATTTCAGATGCATAATATTTGGCATCTACTTTTCTTTCTAAAATTTCACTTAATGGTTTGAAAGGTCTAATTGGTGAGGGAAAATTAAATAAAATAGGGTCTTTATGTCCTACTATTATTATTCTTTCTCTTTTTTGAGGAAGTCCAAAATCAAGTGCATTTAGCACAGCAAATCTAACGCTGTAACCTAACTCTTTTTCGAGAACATTTACAATAGTTTTTAATGTATTTCCACCATCATGCCCAAAGAGTTGTTTAACATTTTCCAAAACAAATGCTTTTGGTTTTTTGTGCTTTAAAATTCTAGCAATATCAAAAAACAAAGTTCCTCTAACATCGTCGAATCCTTTCATTTTGCCTATTATGCTAAATGATTGGCAAGGAAAACCCGCGAATAAAATATCATGGTCAGGTATATCTTTCTCGTCAATTTTTGTAATATCTCCAAACGGTCTTTCTCCAAAATTGGCTTCATAGCTATCTTGACAAAAACTATCAATATCGGATGAAAAAACGCACTCAGGAATTAAGTCGTTTTCAATACACGCTTGATTCATTGCAGTCCTAAATCCACCAATTCCACAAAATAAATCAATAAATTTTATTTTTTCCATTTTCCTAAACTTTAGTTCAAAAATAACATTTTAACTCTTAATAAAAATGTAAGACTTGTTTATTTGTTGACATCTTTTCAACCTAGTATTTTCTCGTTAAAGGCAATTTTACATAACTAACCAATTAACTGGGTAAATAAATTGGGATTATCATTCAGATATTGAAATTCAAATCCGTTTTGGATCATATTCAGTTTAATATTCAGTATGTCTTTTTTGTTTTTTAATTCTAGTCCAACGACAACAGAACCCATTTCACGACTCGTTTTCTTAGCAAACTGAAAATAAGTAATATCATCATCAGGGCCTAAAATGTTGTTCACGAATTCTTTTAAAGCACCTGGACGCTGTGGAAACTGAATCATAAAATAATGCATTAACCCTTCATAAAGCAAAGAACGTTCTTTTATTTCGGCTGTTCTTTCAATATCATTATTGCTTCCGCTCACGACGCAAACAACTGTTTTTCCTTTAATTTTGTCTTTGTAAAAATCTAAAGCAGCAATTGTCAAAGCACCTGCCGGCTCAACTACCATAGCTTCTTCATTGTACAATCGTAAAATAGTGGTACAGACTTTTCCTTCGGGAACCAGGATAATATCTTCCAGATTATAACGACAGATTTCAAAAGTTTTGTCTCCCACTTGTTTTACAGCGGCACCATCCACAAATTTATCGATTGTTTTTAAGGCTGTATTTTTATTTTCTTCAATCGAAGTTTTCATAGAAGGAGCGCCTTTTGGCTCAACACCAATTATTTTGGTATTCGGACTTAAATGTTTAAAAACCTCAGATAAACCAGAAGCCAGTCCGCCGCCGCCAATTGGAACAAAAACATAATCAATAGGCTCTTTGTGATTTTCGAGTATTTCTAAACCAACCGTTCCCTGACCTGCAATTACTTTTTCATCATCAAAAGGATGAATGAATATTTTATGATTTTTGATGGCATCTGCAGTGGCAGAAGCGTAAGCATCATCAAAAGTATCTCCTGTCAGTACAATTTCAACGAACGATTTCCCGAACAATTGTACTTGTTTAACTTTTTGTTTGGGAGTAGTTTTTGGCATATAAATTTTGCCTTTTATCTGCAGTAAATTACAGGAATAAGCAACACCCTGGGCATGATTTCCGGCACTGGCGCAAATCACTCCAATTTGTTTTTCAGCATCAGTCAACGAAGAAATTTTGTTGTAAGCCCCTCTGATTTTATACGAACGGACAATTTGCAGATCTTCTCTTTTTAATAAAATAGTTGCTTTAAATTCGTCTGAAAGATTTAGGTTTTGTGTCAGCGGTGTTGCAGCAACTACGTTTTCGAGCTGCTTTTTGGCATGTAATACTTCGTTGAATAGATCCATTTGTTTGTTTTTTTTGCCACGAATTACAGAAATTGCACTAATTTTTAATTGTAGTAAGGAAAAATAATTCTTGCAATTCGTATAATTTGTGGTTAACTTTTTTAATTGTTTAAATAAAAAAACCTCCCGGTTCTGGGAGGTTTCATAAATTGTATTGTTTACTTTTTAATATAACACCTCGCCATTACTGCTGAATTGCAATAATGCTGATAATAGTGATAATGATGTTATTAAAGTTTGTCATTTACTGTTGTCTGAAGAGCAAATGTATAATTATTTTTTTACCTGAGGAGGATACTGCGCTAAAATTTTATTTACAAATTCAGCAATTCTTTCATCTTTTTTATCGATGTTTCGGGTTAAAACCCCAATTCCTTCTCCCTGCCAGATCATTTCTTTCTTTTTGGCATCAATCAGATCGATGTATAAAGTACCTTCGGTAGAAGTTGATACGGTAGTTTGGTTTCCTCCATACATCATCCATGGATTCCATCCCCATCCCCATCCATAACCCCATCCGGCGTTAAATTGGTTTACATCAACCTGCTCTCTTGATTTTGTAAAAATGTTCACCAGCAAATCAGGTTTTTCACTTTTTGTGAAACCTTTAGACTGCATTTCTGTATCAATTGCATGAAGGATACGTCTTTTATCCAAATCAGAAATCTCGACTTTATCAATTCCGGGTTTGAAGAAGGCATAGGTTTTGTAAGGCGTAAAATCGACATTTTTATCGTAATCAGAATAAACAGTAATACTGCTGCATGAACTAAGGATCAATAACAGCAAAATCGGAACTAATTTGAATGTTTTCATAATTTTATAGAATTAAATGTTTTGTTTATAGTAAGCTTTCGTCAACCATGTTGGGTAAAGTTACTTTCAATAA